>CAUVMU010000092.1:0-6294 GCA_963552775.1 uncultured Eggerthellaceae bacterium
GCAGCTTTTGGAGATGGCCCGGGTGTTCAGAATCTCGGCGTTCAAGCGGTTCATGTACGTGTACCGTCCGGCGTTCATGCCGTTTCTGCACAGCGGCTGCAAGATAGCCCTCGGCATGAGCTGGAAGAGCGGTATCATGGCCGAGGTGTTCGGCCTCCCCGCCGTATCCATCGGACGCGAGATGTTCACGGCCAAGACGTTTTTGGACACGCCCGAGCTGTTCGCGTGGACGGTGATGGTCATGCTGCTGAGCGTGCTGTTCGAGAAGGCCGTCATGGCGCTGCTCGACCGCGCGGCGCGTCCGTGCGGGGCGTTTTTGGGCGGCAGGGGGACCGAAGGCGCTGCGGCTTCGACCGTCCCGCTCGGTCGGCCGCGCGGCGCCGTCGAGCCGGTCGCCATCGTGAGCGTGTCGAAATCGTTCGGCGACCATCTGGTGCTCGATCGCGTGTCGTTCGACCTTGAACCGGGCCGGGCGTACTGCCTCATGGCGCCCTCGGGCGGCGGCAAGACCACGCTGCTGCGCATCGTGTTGGGCCTCGAGCGGGCCGACGCGGGCAGCGTCGAGGGCGTCCGCCCGGACGCGCTTTCGGTGATGTTCCAGGAGGACCGCCTGTGCGAGGTGCTCACGCCGGTGGAAAACGTTCTTCTGGCCTGCCCCGATTCGCGCACCTCGCGCGAGGAGGTGCGCGCGTTGCTCGCGGAGGTGCTGCCCGAGGCCTGTCTTGTCCAGCCGGTGTCCGAGCTGTCGGGCGGCATGCGCCGCCGCGTATCGCTTGTGCGCGCCGTGGCCTGTCCGGCTCCTCTCGCGGTGTTCGACGAGCCGTTCACCGGGCTCGACACGGACACTAAGGAAAACGTCATCGCGTTCCTCACGCGGCATCGCGAGGGACGCATCCTGCTCGTTTCCACGCACGGCGAACGTGACGCCGAGCTGCTCGGGGCGAGCGTTATCGGGCTTGTCGGCCCGGACGGTACCGTCGATATCGAAGGAGGGTTGCAATGAACGGGGAAATCGAGCGGAGCGTCGAGGAGAACCTCGGCTATCTGAAGGGGTCGAGCATGTTTCTGGGCATTCCCGAAGAGCAGATAGACTCGCTGCTCAGATCCGTGTGCGTTACAGTGCGGACCTGGGACAAGGGAGAGGTCGTGCGCCATGCGGGCGACGAGATGGACTACTTCGGCATCGTGCTTTCGGGAAGCGTGCAGGCGAGTTTGCCCCAGGCGGGACGCGAGCAGATCGTCGAGCGGTTCGGCGCGTGCGATTCGTTCGCTGAGGCGGTGCCCATGGCGTTTCGGCGCACGCCCGTGACGATCACGGCGCTCGAGGACGTGCGCATCGCATGCATCAAGCCTGCCGATATCGCGGCCTCGTCGCATGCGTACGCGGCGCTTCTGCAGGAGAACCTCACGCAGGAGATGTCGAAGAAGCTCGTCCACTTAAGTCGCAAGCTGGCCATTTTAGGCGAGCCGCGCCTGCGCAGCCGCATCGCGATGTATCTGTCCGAGCAACCGGTCAACGACGCCGGCGAGATAGAGCTCGTGTTCAGCTACCGCGAGCTGGCCGACTATTTGGGCGTGAACAGCGCGGCGCTCTCGCGTGAAATAGGGCGCATGCAAGACGAGGGCATCCTTGCCGTGGGCAAGCGCACGTTCAAGGTGCTCAAGCCTCTGGACGATTACTAAGCGCGCCGATGGCGGCGGGGCTTTGCGAGCGCGCCGCGACCGAGATGGCGGCGGGGCTTTGCGCCCGTGCCGCGACCGATTGGCGGCGGGGCTTCGCGAGCGCGCCGCGACCGATTGGCGTTGAGACGAGAAAGGATCATCATGATAACCACGAACACCATGCGCGAGATCTGCAAAGAGGAACCGCTGTTCGAATCGTTTTTGCAGTCGAAGGGCTTCCCGTTCTCCGTAGATAACCCCATCACCGAGTACGTGACGTTCGAGGACGTCGTGGAGCTGCGCAAACTCGACAAGGACGCGTTCCTCGCGGAGTACGAGCGCTACAAGCTGGCGGGGGAGTAGCCGAGGCGCGCCATGTACTATCTGGGAATCGACATCGGCACCTCGTCGGTGAAGCTTGCCGCCCTCGACGGCCGCGAGGCGGTCTTCACGGCGTACGCGCGCCACGGGGGTTCGCCGCGCGCGAGCCTTGCGCGCCTGCTCGACGACTTGGACGGGCATCTGGGCCTTGCGACGTGCGCCGGCTGGGTGGCGTGCGGTTCGCGCGCTCGCGAGCTTGAGGCCTTCGCGGAAGGATCGGGCGGCGCACGCAGCCGGGTTTTGCTGCTCGAGGACGTGCCCGCGCTCGTGAGCGGCGTGCGCCTGCTTGCACCCGAAGCCGCCTCCATCATCGAAATGGGGGGGCAGGCCGCCCATTACGTGACCGGTCTGCAACAGGCGGGCGCCCCTCGGTTCGCTATGAACGAGAGCTGCGCGGCAGGGACCGGGTCGTTCTTCGAGGACCAGATGGGACGGCTGGGCCTGCGCATCGAGGATTACTCGGCGCTCGTCGAGGGCGCGCACAGCGTTCCTCGGCTGTCGGGCCGCTGCGCGGTGTTCGCGAAGACCGACATCATCCACCGTCAGCAGGAAGGGGTCCCCGTCGAGGATATTCTGCTCGGGCTGTGCTTCGCGACGGTGAAGAGCTTCAAGGCCACCATCGTGCGGAGCCTGCCGCGCACGGCCCCCTTCGCGCTCGCAGGCGGCGTGGCGCTCAACGCGGGCGTGGTACGTGCCGTGCGGGAGGTGTTCGAGCTGGGGGAAGGGGAGCTTTTGACCGGCCCCGAGTTCGTGTACGCCCAGGCGATCGGCGCGGCGCTCGAGGCTGCTGCGGGCCGGGGCGCCCTCGCGCGCGAATCGGACGAGGAGACGGAACGGGAAGCGCACGAGCACGGGCCGGACGGTTCAAAGGGAGCGGTGCTGCCCCTTGTCGACCTGCACGCTCGAATCGGAAAGAGTGCGGCCCCGTCCGGCGACGACCTTGTGCGCCTGCCCGCGCTGCAAACCCCGCGCAACGTTTCGGGGGCGGGGTTTTCGCTGCGCCGCGATCCCTGGCCGCAGGACGCGTCGGGGAAAACCCCCTGCTATCTGGGGGTCGATGTGGGATCGACTTCGACGAACCTCGTGCTCGTGAGCGAGGAGGGCGACCTGCTCGACGCTCAGTACCTGCGCACGCGCGGCGACGCGAAGCGGGCGGTGCGCGAAGGTCTCGCGTCGCTCGGCGAGCGGCTCGGCAGTCGCGTCGAGGTGCGCGGGGTTGCGACCACAGGATCGGGGCGCACGCTTATCGGCGACTTCATCGGCGCCGATGTCGTGCGCGACGAGATAACGGCTCAGGCGCGCGCCGCTGCAGCGGCCGATCCGCTCGTCGACACCGTGTTCGAGATCGGGGGGCAGGATTCGAAGTACATCTCCCTGAGCGCGGGACAGGTATCCGATTTCCAGATGAACAAGGTGTGCGCGGCCGGAACCGGCTCGTTCGTCGAGGAGCAGGCGGCCCGCCTCGACATCCCGCTCGACCGGTTCGGCGAGCTGGCGCTTTCGGCCCGCTCGCCCGTCGATCTGGGGGAGCGCTGCACCGTCTTCGTCGAGACGGCCCTTGCGGCCGCCCTCGCGAAGGGCGCTTCCCATGCCGATGTGGCGGCGGGGCTGTGTCTGTCCATCGTGCGCAACTACCTGCACAAAGTCGTGGGAACGCGGGCTGTGGGCCAGCACGTGGTGCTCCAGGGGGGCGTGGCGTATAACCCGGGTATCGTGGCGGCGTTCGAGGCGCTGTGCGGTGAGCGCCTTACGGTTTCGCCCTGGTTCGCCGTATCGGGGGCGGTCGGTGCCGCCCTGCTCGCCCGCGAGGCCGTTTCGGAGCCGACGCGGTTTCGGGGCTTCGACCTGCGCGGGGCGCGCATCGCCCGCCGCACTGCTTCCTCGGGGCAGATCGCTGCCGGGCTCGAGCGCTTCCGTCGCACGCAGGCGCTGCTCACCGAGGGCTATGACGGCGCCCTCGACCCGTCCAAGAAGACGGTTGGCATCCCGCGCGCCCTGCTCATGTACAAGTTCTTCCCGATGGCGAACGCGTTCTTCCGCGAACTGGGGTTCAATGTGCTCTTCACCGGTCCGACGGACGAGGCTGTTGTGGGATTGGCGCAGGAATCCTCGCAGGGCGAGGTGTGCTTCCCGGTGAAGCTCGTGCACGGGCACATGAGGCAGCTGCTCGAGGCCGGCGTCGATTACGTGTTCATGCCGCGCGTCCACACCATCCGCCACGTCAAGAGCCACGTGGCTCACAACTACGCCTGTCCGTACATGCAGGCCGCACCGCTTCTGGCTGCGCAGGAGCTGGGGTTCGAGGAGCGCGGTGTGAAGCTGCTCTCGCCTGTGCTCGACCTCGATTTCGGGCAGCAGTCGCTGGCCGAGGCCATGATCGGCACCGGGGCCGAGTTGGGTTTCGGGCCGCGGGAGTCGTCGCGCGCGCTCATGGCCGGGGGATTCGCCATTCGGGAACTTGACCGCAAGACCGAGGAAATCGGCGACGAGCTGTTCGCCTCGCTCGAGGACGGCGAGCGTGTGCTCGTGCTGGTAACGCGCCAGTACGGCTCGCTCGACGCCACGCTGAACGGGGGCATTCCCGAGCTGCTTATCGAGCGCGGCGAGCGGGTGGTCACGCTTTCGAACCTGCATGCCCACAACCGCGACATCGAGGCCGACCATCCAGGACTGTGTTGGCCGTTCGGGCAGCATATCATCGGTGGCGCGAAGATGATCCGTCGCGATCCGCGCCTGTTCATGGTGTACCTTGTCAATCACGGTTGCGGTCCCGACACTATGATGTCGCATCTCGTGGCCGAGGAAATGGGCGATAAGCCCTACCTGCAGATCGAAATAGACGAGCACTACTCGAAGGTGGGAATCGTCACGCGCATCGAGGCGTTCTTGAATGCGCTCGACCACTACACCGCGCCCGCCGAGGACGCCGCGCTGCCGCAGAACACGAAGCATTACCGAGGCCTTGATGCTCCGCTTGACCGTGCGCGGCGCATCGTCTTTCCCGACCTGGGGTTCCACAGCCTGTTCGCAGCACGCTCCCTGCGCGAGCGGGGCTTCGACGTTCTGCTCGCAGCGCCCGACGCGCACGCCGTCGCGCGCGGGCACGACGGCGCGCTCACCAAGGAGTACCTGACGTTCTCGGCGTTTCTGGGCCTTGCGCTCACGGCGGTCGAGCGGGAGGTTTCGAGTGCGGGCTGCAGTGCAGCGGACGGGTGGGCGCACGACGCGACGGCCGCTAAGCGGGGAGCCTGCGGGGACCTCGCGGGGACGCGAGTAGCGGGCGGGTGGGCGCACGACGCGACGGCCGGTCCTAAGAACTGTGGCCTTCAGGTGCTGGTGCCATCATCGGTCGGCGCTGAGGCCGATGCCGTGTACGACCGCGTCGTGCGCGGCGCGCTCGATGCGGCGGGCATGGATGACGTCGCGGTAATCGGTCGTCGTCTCGAACGGCTCCCCTGGGTGGTCGAAGACGCCGAGGGACTGTTCTACGCCCTGCTCGCAGGTGATGTCGTCTACGCTGCGCCGCCCGAGGCGCGTCCTTTCGTGCTCGATATCCTGCAGGCGGAAGAGCTCACGTTCGAGCGGGTCCTTTCTGCCGCCTCCGCAGCGTCTCGGGCACCTCGGGCTTCCGAACGGGGATGCATCGCGGTGGTAGGCGAATGGCCGTGCGTCTTCAGCGACGATCTTGCGGGCGGCACGTGGGCGTCGCTCGAGTCGCAGGGGTATCGACTGGCCCGTATGCCCCTGTCCGAGTACCTCTGGTTTCTGTGGAACGAGGCTGCCGAGGACGATCGGGTCGACCGTCCATTGACGCCGTTCCTCATGGACGGGTTGTCATCAGACGAGGCTGCGGAGCTCTCGTTGCCCCGGAGCTTTTCGAACGGCCCTGGCTTCGAGGAGAAGCAGGCCTTGCTGCGCTCGTTCGCCGCGCGCATGGACGAGGTCGCCGCGTGTCTGGGTGCCCGCTCGACGTTCGCCGCCGATCGGGCGGCCCTCGCCGAGACTGCCGACGAGGCGGGGCTTGCGCGCTTCCGCGGAGCGAACGGTCGCTACCGCTATGCGGCGGCACATCTTGCAGCTGCAGGTGCGGATGGGGTCATCACGGTCGCGTCGATGTACGAGAACACGCAGCTCCTGCTCGGTTTGGCCGACGCCGTTCGGTCTTCGGGTGCGCCGCTTCTGAACCTTGCGTTCGACGGGGCGCTCGATCAGAGCATCGACGAGCGCTTGCGCTCGTTTCTCTACTACCTG
>CAUVMU010000093.1:0-6273 GCA_963552775.1 uncultured Eggerthellaceae bacterium
GCCGCCCCCGAGAAACGGCGAGGACGTCGAGGGCCCGCGAGCTTCCTTGCCGGACACCCCCAAAGGTCGAAAGGTCGCGCTGCCCGCGAAAACCATCCGTCCATCCGACGCAGCAACAGCGTCCCAACAGCAACGACGCCCCAACGGCAGCAGCGCCCCAACGGCAGCAGCGCCCCAACAATATCAGCGGGTTCGCTTCGCACTTGGCTGCGCCCGATTGCCTAGCGCGACCATGTTGGCGGCCTGCTGAATGGAATCGCTCACCACTCGATCGCTTCCCGATTGCCTCCATCGTTTCCAACAAATTCTACTAATCAGCTCATCTAGAATCTGGTGCGCCGAGGGCGACAGCCCTCGGCGCCGGCCGTCGTCGGGCTCGGACACCGGCTTCAATCAATTGTCGAGAAGACTTCGTTGATCATTAACGTGCAAAGTTTAGGGAATCCGGCGTTTCGCGCGATGTTTCCCCAGGTGGCGAAATTTCGTTCCGCAACTTCGTACGTTAATTTTGAGGGCGACCGCGAAATGGGCCCGCTCAGCCGCGAAACGGCTGCGAAATGGGCCGGCGGGGTGCCGGGAGGATGAGGGGCTTGCGGAGCCCTCCACGCGCGAGTCCTCCGCGACCTTCGCCGACCTCTCGCGAGCCCTCCACGCGCGAGCCCTTCGCAGCCTTCGCCGGGTCCCCGCGACCTTCGCTGGGGGCGCTCGTCATACTCAGGCCCTTTCCCTTCGCAACTCTCGCCGACCCCCCCCTCGCGACCTTCGCCAGCGCGACGCCGACCGCCCACGACCGTTGGCAACCGCTGGCAAACCCTTCCGCGAGCGCCCTGCAAGTTGTGGTGATTGAGCGCAGGACGCCACAAACGGCGCGCAAACCGTCATACTACGAGGTCGCTTCACACGAAATTCTTTCTTCAGTCCGCCGGTCGGTCCTTTGTTCGCCGAATCCGGCTGCAGCGCGCAGGATGCGCCTCGGCTCACACCCGACTTCTCAAGAAAGCGGCTCGCGTCAAGCGCAAAGCACGCTGCAAGAGGCAGGTGCGACCGCCCGCAAGTTGCGGACGGGACAAGGTGCATCGTGATCGCCGCTCGTTCGACCCGCTTATGCGAGCCGTTTGCGCACGCGATGCCTGACTGGAGAAAAGGAAAAGCATGACTAAGAACTTCGCCGAACTCGGCCTGTCCGAAGCAGCCCTCAAGGCCGTCGCCGAGATGAAGTACACCGACCCCACCCCCGTGCAGGAGCAGGCCATCCCCTTGGTGCTGCAGGGCCGCGACGTCTGCGCCGCCGCCGCGACGGGCACAGGCAAGACCGCCGCGTTCCTGCTGCCCACCATGAGCACGCTCCCTCGCGCGAAGAAGGGCACCGGCCCGCACATGCTCGTGGTCACCCCCACGCGCGAGCTCGCCCAGCAAATCGGCGATGTGTGCTTCGCCATCAGCCGCCAGACCAGGCACTTCCAAACCACCGTATACGGCGGCACGAAGTACGGCCCACAGATCTCGAAGCTCAAGCGCGGCGTGGACATCCTCATCGCTACGCCCGGGCGCCTCAACGACCTGCGCGATCGCGGCGTGGTGAATCTGCGCAACATCGAAGTGCTCGTCATCGATGAGGCCGACCGTATGCTCGACATGGGCTTTTGGCCCTCCATGGAGTCCATCATCGAGGAAACGCCTGCGACGCGCCAAACGCTGCTCTTCTCTGCGACGCTCGACAAGAAGGTGCTCAAGTTCGTCTCGCCGATCCTGAAAGACCCGACCATGGTCGAAATTGCCCACCACGGCGAGACCGCCAAAACCGTCGACCAGTACATGATGCCCATCGAACAGCGCAAGAAGCAGGAGCTTTTGCAGGCCGTGCTCGCCGAAAAGGGCGCCGAGCGCGTCATCGTGTTCGCGCGCACGAAGAACCGCACCGAGGAGTGCATGGAGCAGCTGCGGCGCGCCGATTTCTCCGCCGAGTCCATCCATTCCGACAAATCCCAGTTCAAACGTCGTCGCGCGCTCGAGAACTTCTCGAAGGGAAAAACGAGCGTGCTCGTGGCCACCGACGTGCTGGCGCGCGGCATCGACGTGAGCAACGTGAACTACGTCGTCAATTACGATCTGCCCGACATGGCCGAGGACTACGTCCACCGCATCGGCCGCACGGGCCGCGCGGGCGAGGCGGGTTTCGCCATCTCGTTCGTGAGCCGCGAGACACGCGGGGCGCTGCGCGACGTGGAGCGCTTGATCGGACGCGAGATTCCCATGATGGACCTCGAAGGGTACGACCTCGATCCTGCGCTTCTGCAGGCCAAGAACAAGAAGCCCAAGCAGAAGCGCGTGCGCGAGCGCGATGTCGAACGGGCACGGGCGCACAAGGCCCAGCGCTCCGCCGGCGAAGAGCTCGCCACCAGGGGCGACGGGACCTTCCACGGGCTGCCGCGCTCCTACAAGGGAGCGGGACGCACCTCGGGCGCGCAGACATCGGATACACGCGGGCGCGGTCGGCGCAGCTTCGATGGCGAGCACGCGGGCGCTGGACGTGCGGGCGCCGTCGGGCGCACGGGCGAGCGGGTTGGGCGTGCAGACCGCAACCACTCGTTCGGCAACAAGTTCGATGATCGACGCGGCGGACGCGGCTTCGAAGGACGCGGGCGCGCAGATCGCAACGACCGCAACGACGCAGGCCGCAGCACCAGACGACAGCACAGCGACAGGACCGACCGCAGTCGCCGCTCTGACGCCAGGCGCGGGGAACGCGAATCGTTCGGCGGCGGTAAGAGCGGGTACGGCACGAAGAACCGCGCGAGCGGCCGCAAGCAGGAGAATCCCAACGGCTTCTATCGCCAATTCACGAAGAAGCACTAGGGCCGCGCATCAGGTCGTCTCACCTGCGGTAGACCCTGCACGCCAAGTTTTCGACTTCAGCATCACATCCTCGACGGGCCGCAACGCGTGGCCCGTCGCTTTTTCGGGTGTTGGCGTTTTTGCGGCCCGTCGCTTTTTTCGGTCGCTTCAGTCACCTCTTTCCGCAGCTCTCGCTTCCTGCGCCTTCCCGTGACTTCTGTTGGCTTTCAGCGGTCTACGACCGCGCCGCAAAATTCGTTAGCCCACTACCTGCTGTAGCCAACAACTTTCGCCGTATTTGGAGTAAAGGAGCGAGGGGCTTCACATCGGGAGACCAAGCAGGGAGACCTATCCCGCGCGTTTCTATGTTCTCGAATTATGTAAAAACGAAAAATCGAACCGTTTCGACCGCCAATAGGATGATTTTTCATTGCATCGTCCTTTTCGCCCTAGTAAGCTTGTGTCTGTTGGGCTGTTCACACTCGAGTGCATTGCCAGAACAGCTGAACGGAAAGCGCCGCGCGAAGGCCCGCCCGACGCGTGCGCCCTGTACCGGACCCGCAGGAAGGCGGATTGCACGAATGGAAATTATCGGAACAGTAGTCGTCTACATCATCATGATCTGTGCCCTCGCAGGCTGCATCGTCTCGGTCGTCAGGCCCGAGCACGAATTGGGACAGGAGTTCGTCGCCGGCATCGACTCCATCGGCCCCATCTTCCTCCCCGTCGCCGGCATCATGGCGTCGGCGCCGTACCTGACCGCGTTCGTCAGCAGCGTGTTCGGCCCGCTCTACGGGGCCGTCGGAGCCGACCCCTCGATGGCGGCCACGACGTTCATCGCGGTTGACATGGGCGGATACCAGCTTGCAGACGCCCTGGCCGCCACGCGCGAAAGCTGGATCATGGCCATGGTGACCGGTTACATGGGCGGTGCGACCATCGTGTTCACCATTCCCGTAGCCCTGAAGATGCTCGAGAAACGCGACCGCAAGTACCTCGCCCTCGGCGTCATGAGCGGCCTGCTCGCCATTCCCATCGGCGTGTTCGTGGCCAGCGCCATCATCGCGCTGAGCAACCCCGTCATCCGCGAGATCGTCTCAACCAACGCGGAGGCAACGTACCAGCTGGCCTTGAGCTGGGGACAGATCGGCATCAACCTGATTCCCCTCATCATCGTCTGCATCGCCTTGGCTGCAGGCCTGAAATTCAAGCCCGACGCCATGATCAAGGGCTTCATCGTGTTCGGTCGCGTCATGGAAAGCGCACTGAAACTCGTGTTCGTCCTTGTGGTTATCGAGTACTTCACCGGCATCTTCACCACGCTGCTCGGCGGTTTCGGGTTCGACCCGATCATCGCCGACGAGGAAGATATCTTCCGCGCGCTCGAGGTGTCCGGCGCTATCGGCATGATGCTCTGCGGTGCGTTCCCCATGGTGTGGCTTATCAAGAAGTACCTAGCCAAGCCGCTCGAGAAGATCGGCGGCGTGTTCGGTCTGAGCTCGGACGCCACAGCCGGCCTGCTCGCCGCAAGCGCGAACGTGCTCGCGGCACTGTCCATGATCAAGGATCTGAAAGCCCGCGACAAGGTGATCGTCCTCGCGTTCGCCGTATGCTGCGCGTTCCTGTTCGGCGACCACCTGTCGTTCACCGCGAACTTCCAACCCTCGCTCATCGTCCCCGTCATGGTGGGCAAGTTCGTGTCGGGTATCTGCGCAATCGCCTTCGCGTACCTGTTGGCCCTCAAGAAGGCCGAGCAGCTCGAAGCAGCGGAGAAGGCGGCTGCTCTTGCGGATACGAAAACCGCAACCGAGGCTGCCTAAGTCAGAAACTGCCTCGGGTAGGAATTCGCTGGGCCTGCAGGCGGCGCCATCCGCCGGCAGGCCCTCAAACGGAAGAACCCCCTGCATCCCGACTTTGCAAAGTCGAAGATGCAGGGGGTTTTCTGCAATCGAAGAGGGCGGGCCCGTGCGCGCCCTAATGGCGCTCCCCCGCCGGCGGGCCCACGCGCAACGCGCAGCCGCGACTACCTGCAACCGACGTGCCGACGCGCATCGGCCGACGGATCCTAATGGCGCCGCCAGATGTCGAGCATCACCCACATCGAAAGCACCATGGCGCCTGCGTACCCGAAAAACGAGAGCAGCGGGATACCGAGGATGTCCGGACCCACCCCGTACGGCGCGAGCATGCTCGAACCGATGAACAGACCTGCGATGATGATGCCTACGGTCAGGCGGTTCACGATCTTCGACAGCGTGCGCAGCGGCGCCTCGGACCCGAGCACCTCCATGTTGATCTTCAACTGCCCGCGCGTCAGCATGCGCAGCGTATCGCCGGAGTACCCCGCCGCCCGCGTCAACCCCTTCGCAGCCTGGTTGAGCGATAGCGTTATCTCCTGCAGCGTCTCCTTCGCCTGTCGGCCCGAATCGGCCGTGCGATTCAAATGCGCGTTGATGATGTTGACCACGTTGTTGTCGGGCAGGTACGCAGCGATGGTCCCTTCGATGGTGATGATGCCGCGCGAGACGTTCGTAATGGCTGGAGGCAGCGTGACCTGGACGCGTCGCGTGAGGGCGAACACGTCGTTCAGGAACAGCCCGATATCGAGGTCGGACACGTCGCACGAGCCGTACTCTTCGAGCAGCAGGTCGAGGTCGGCCAGAAAACGCGTGTGATCGATCGCCGAGTTGTCCTTGGCAACGGCGAACGAGAGCAGCGCGTCTTTGAGCTCGGCCGAATCGCCCAGCCCCACACCGCTGATAATGCGCCCGAAACCGGCTCGTTCTGCAGCGGACAGGCGCCCCATGATCCCCAGGTCGATGTAGACGATCTTCCCCTCGCGGATGATGAGGTTGCCCGGATGCGGGTCGGCATGGAAGAAACCGTGGTCGAGAATCTGCGTGGCGTAGTTGTCCAGAATCTTCTCGCCGATTTCCGACAGATCGTACCCGGCTTCGGTCAGGCGCGCCGCATCGTTGATGGGAATGCCCTCGATATATTCCATGACCAGCACGTACTCGCCGCAGAGCTCGGGGTACACGCGCGGGCAGCCTATGTAGGCCACATCCTTGTTAAGCTCGGCGAACGCCTGCAGGTTCTGGGCCTCGCGCTCGAAATCGGTCTCTTCGAGGAACGTCGCCCACATCTCTTCGACCACGTCGCGCAGATCGAGCATCTGCTCGTCTTTCATGAACAGCGACGCCTTGCGCGCCACGACGCGGATGATATCGATATCCTGAGCCATCGTGGCCTTCACATGAGGCCGCTGCACCTTCACGGCGACGGTGTCGCCGCTTTTCAGGCGCGCCTTGTGAACCTGCGCGAGCGAAGCGGAGCCGAGCGGGCACGGGTCGATCGACTCGAACACGTCGTCGAAACGCTCGCCGTAGAGCGCGCGCATCTGCTCGAGAATCTGCTCGAACGGCAGCGGGTCGCATT
>CAUVMU010000094.1:0-6236 GCA_963552775.1 uncultured Eggerthellaceae bacterium
GTCCTCGCATATTCTTTGATGCGCTGCGCTTTCCGAGAACGCGCAGCGCATGCGTTTTTACGGCAGGATGGGGTGCCTGAGGCCGCAGTGCGCTTCGAGGCGCTATCATGGGGATGACTGAAACCGCATCCGAAAGGCTCGCCCGAGGTGTCCTACCGCGTCCGCATTGAAAATTTCGAAGGTCCGTTCGACCTGCTGCTCTATCTGGTAAGCCGTCAGAAGGTCGACATCGGCTCCATCTCGATTTCCGAAATCGCCGACCAGTACCTGGCCGAGATCGAGCGCATGCGCCGCCTCGACCTCGACGTGGCGAGCGATTTCCTGCTCGTGGCCGCAACGTTGCTCGAGATAAAGGCGCAAAGCCTCATCCCGCACGACCGCGACGAGACCGACGACGACATCGCCGAGCTTGCGCCGAGTGAGGCTCGCGAGCTGCTCGTCGCGCGTCTGGTGACCTACAAGCAGTACAAGAACGCGGCGCTTGCGCTCGAAAGCCGCTTCGCGTCGCAGCAGCGCATGTTTCCGCGCACGTTCGGTCCGGATGCGTGCTTCCGCGCGGCCATGCCCGACTTCCTGCACGACGTGTCGCTCGACGGTATCGCCTACCTGGCGGCAGGAGCCTATGCGCGCCGCGATGTGTTCCTGCTGGAATCGGACCACATCGCGAAGAAGCCCATTCCCGTGGAGGTGCACGTGCGCGCCCTGCACGCGCGCATCGCCCGCAGCAAGCGCCTGCGCTTTTCCGAAATCGTGGACGCGGCCACGCCCGTTCCGGTCGTTGTCGTCACGTTTTTGGCCGTGCTCGAGCTGTTCAAGCGCTCCATGGTCCGAATCGAACAGAATCGGGAATTCGGCGATATCGAGATAACGTACCTCGAGGGCGCGCCCGTCCTCGATTTGAGCGGAGACGATGCGTTGACCTCGGTCGACGAGGGTTAGGGGAAAATATGTTCGAGGGATTGCAGCCCGAGCGATTGCCCGGAGCGCTCGAGGCGCTCCTGTTCGTGACGGACGAGCCGGTCGGCACCATCGCGCTTGCGACCGCCGTGCAGGCGGAACCGGCCGATGTGGAGGCTGCGCTCATCGAGCTGCGCGACCGTTTCGAGCGCGAGGAGCGCGGCGTTCAGCTGCGCGAGGTCGCAGGTGGATGGCGCCTGTTCACGCACCCTGCATTCGGGGAGCTTATCGAGCAGTACGTGCTCTCGTGGGATACGCGCCGCATGTCGCAGGCCGCGCTCGAGGTTTTGGCCATCGTGGCGTACGGACAGCCGATTACGCGCGCGCAGGTGTCGGCCGTGCGCGGCGTGAACTCGGACAGCGCGCTCAACACGCTCGTCGATCGGGCGCTCGTGCGCGAGGCCGGCACGGCGGACGCTCCCGGCAACCCCCAGCTGTACGCCACGACGTGCACGTTTTTGGAGAAGTTCGGCCTGCGTTCCCCGTCCGACTTGCCCGACCTGGCCGATTACGCTCCCGACGACGCCACGGTCGAGCTTATCCGCGAGCGCTTGGGCGCGGTGCGCGGAGAGCTTGCCGTTTCCGATGGCTCTACAGGCGAGGAGGGGGCCGCTACCGTGTCCGTCGACGCGTTCGGTGTCGAGGACGCGCCTCCTTCGCCGTTCGGTACGGTCGAGAAGATCGACTTCGACGCTCTCGTCTTCGATACCGATGACGAATAGCAGGAGCTCCGAATCCTCGATGCCGACGGAGGAGCGCGTCGTGCCGCTTCGCCTTCAGAAGTTCCTGGCCCGCGCGGGCGTCGCATCGCGGCGCGGGTCCGAGAACCTCATGACGGCCGGCCGCGTCACGGTGAACGGGAGGACCGTCACCGAGCTGGGAAGCAAGGTGGACCCGCTCGTCGACACCGTGTGCGTCGACGGGAGGAAGGTGCGGTGGGGAGCCGCTTCCGTCACCGTTATGCTCCATAAGCCCGCAGGCGTCATCACCACGATGAGCGACCAGGTCGGGCGCGCGTGCGTCGCGTCGCTTGTTCCACGCGAGCTCTATCCGGGGTTGTATCCCATCGGCCGCCTCGATTCCGACACGACCGGCCTTCTGCTGTTCTCGACCGACGGGGAGCTGGGCCACGGTCTGCTCCATCCGCGCCACCACGTGCTCAAGCGCTACATCGCCTGTGTCGAGGGGGCGCCGTCCGTCCGTACCCTCGAGCGGTTGCGCTGCGGGGTCGAGCTTGACGACGGGCCGACGCAGCCCGCCGAGGTCGAGCTGCTCGAAGGGGATAAGTCCGCTCGTGCGGCCGCCCTCCTCGTCATGCCGAGCGCTGCGGCGAAGACGCCCGCTCTGCGCCGCGAAGCGCGCCTCCGTGAGCGCGACCTGCGCTTCTCCTATGTGCGAATCGGCTTGCGGGAGGGCCGCTACCACCAGGTCAAGCGCATGCTCGCAGCCGTAGGGCATCCGGTGTGGGCGTTGCACCGCAGCGAGTTCGGCCCGCTGTCGCTCGGGCCGCTCGCACGCGGTGCGTGGCGTTTGCTCGACGGGTCCGAAGCCGCCGCGCTGCATGAGGCCGCGACCGCGCCGCGGTCGTAGGGGAGTGCGCCGTGACCGGGGGGAACAACGTGCGCTCCTTCGAACCTGCGGGCGGTCCTCTGCGCGGGACCCTGCGCGTTTTGGGGGATAAGAGCATTTCGCATCGGGCCGTGCTGCTCGCGGCTGCGGCCGAGGGCGTTTCGCATCTTGAGGGCCTTGCGGACTCCGCTGACGTGCGCGCTGCTATCGAGGCTGTGCGCGCCCTCGGAGCGCGTCCTGAACTCGAGGCGCGCTCCGACGGAAATCTGGCCGGCACCATCGTCGGCTGGGGGCAGCGCGGCCCGCGTCGACCGGCGGGGCCGATCGACTGCGGGAACTCGGGGACGACGGCTCGTCTGCTCATGGGCCTGCTCGCCGCATGGGATATCGAGGTCGCCTTCGTCGGCGACCCTTCGCTTTCACGGCGTCCCATGCGCCGCGTCATGGTGCCGCTCGCGCAGATGGGCGCCTCCTTCGACCCTCCCGATGCGGAGACGTTGCCCGTCCGTATGCGCGGCACGCGGTCCCTGCGCGCGATAACCTATGGGACGCCTGTAGCGTCCGCCCAGGTGAAATCAGCTGTTCTGCTTGCCGGTGCGCAGGCGGGCGGCACGACGTCGCTGACGGAGCCTGCGCGCTCGCGCGACCACACCGAGCTCATGCTTCCCGCGTTCGGCGTTCCGGTTGCCGTCTCCGCCTGCGACGCAGCGGTTTCGGTCGAAGGCCCCGCGCCCTTGCGAGCTGCGCACGTGCGCGTTTCCGGCGACCCCTCTTCGGCCGCTTTTCCGCTCGTTGCGGCCGTGCTCGTACCGGGGAGCGCCGTGCGCGTCGAGGACGTGGGGCTCAACCCCCTCCGCATCGGGTTTCTGCACGTGCTCGCGCGCATGGGCGCCAATGTGGAGATTCGCAGCACGGGTACCGTAGGTGGAGAGCCCTATGGCATCATAGCGGCGGGCGGGGCTTCGGTGCTGCGCGGGTGCGAGGTCGCGGCCGGCGACTTCGCAGGCCTTATCGACGAGGTTCCCGTTCTGGCGCTCGCGGCCGCGCGTGCGTGCGGTGTAACGGTGTTTCGCGGCGCGGGCGAGCTGCGCGTTAAGGAAAGCGATAGGCTTGCAGCGGTGACCTACGGGATCAATCGCCTCGGTGCGCGTGCTTGGATCGAGGGGGACGACCTGTTCATCGAGGGCGCGCCGCAAACGAGCGTTTCCGGGCGCGTGACGCTCGACGCGCACGGCGACCATCGCCTGGCGATGACCTGGGCTGTGGCCGGAATTGCAGGTCCGGTTCCGGTCGAGGTGGCGGGTTTCGACTGCGTTTCGGCGAGCTATCCCGGTTTTCGGGAGGATATGGAAAGGTTGATGGTCCGATGATCGTTGCAATCGATGGCCCGAGCGGGGCCGGCAAATCGACGGTTTCGAACGCCGTGGCGCGCGAACTGGGATTTTCATGCCTCGATACGGGGGCCATGTACCGCGCTATCGCCTGGAGGGCGCTGCACGACGGTACGGCTCTCGACGATGCGGAAGCCCTCGGGAGCATTGCGCGTTCGTGCGCCATCGAGTTTCTGCACGAGGCGGGCGACCCTAAACCTCGCGGCGTGCTCATCGACGAAGAGAACGTGACGAGCGCCATCCGCACGGCCGAGATCGACCGTGCTGTGAGCAAGGTCTCCGCTGTTCCAGCTGTTCGGGAGGCGCTTGTGGCGCAGCAGCAGCGTATCGGGTCGGCCGGCGACTACGTGGTGGAGGGCCGCGATATCGGGACGGTGGTCTTTCCCGATGCCGAGGTCAAGGTGTTCCTCACGGCTTCGAACGAGGAGCGCGCCCGTCGCCGCGTCCGCCAGAACAAGCGCCGCGGCGTGGGGTCGACCGACTACGATGTGGTGCTCGCCGACATCCTCCGTCGCGACGAGGAGGATTCGTCGCGTGCGTCGTCCCCGCTCGTGCCGGCCGACGATGCCGTGCTCATCGACTCGACGGCCTTCACTATCGACGAGGTCATCGTGCGTATCTGCGAACTCGCGCGCGGACGGCGGGCGTAGATGGCGCGGGGTCGAGGTTACGAGCGGTTCTGGGACATGCCCTTCGGCGGGACCTCCGAGGAGGAGCACGTGCCGAAAGGCGTAGCCAGCTTCGTGGTGGCCGTGCTCACGTTCGTATGCAGGGTGCTTTTCCGTCACCGCGTCGACCATCGCGAGAAGCTCTACGGGTTCGACGGGGTCTCCGGGGCGGTCGTGGTCGCGAACCACACGTCGTTTCTCGACGTGGTGTTCCTGTACCTGTCCATCCGCCCGCGTATCTGGCCGCGCATGGTGGCCAAGGACGGGCTGTTCGACGACACGCCCGCTATCTTCGGCTGGCTGCTCGCGCATGTGGGGGCGTTCCCCATCAAGCGCGACTCGGCCGACCGCACGGCCATCAAGCGGGCCGTGCGCGCGCTCAAGAACAACGAGGTCATATGCATCATGCCCGAGGGTACGCGCCGCGGCAAGAGCGACAGGACCCCCGAGGTTCACGGCGGCGCCGCGCTCATCGCCCGCATGGGGTCGGTTCCCATCGTCCCCGCCACGGTCCGCAATGCCGAGAACATAAAGCAGAAGGGCCGCTTCCTTCGGTTTCCCCAGGTTACCTGTGAGTTCGGGAACCCTATCCTCGTAAGCGACTTTGACTTCCTTCCTAAGGACGACCGGCTCGAGGGGTGCATGTGGTACGCCATGCGCGAATGCTTCGCGCTGAGCCAGCGCGTGCCCGCCGAAGAGATCGACATGGTCGCGCTGTTCCCCGAGGGCCGCGACTTCACCGCGACGTTTTGGGAGCATCCCGTGCCGCACCATACGACCGAGGAGCTTGCCGCCGCCGCGCGCGAGCGCAACGAGCGGCGCGCGGCCCGTAAGGAGGCGTAGGTTCTATGCAGGTAGTGCGAGCGGATCATGCGGGGGCCTGCTACGGCGTTCAGCGCGCGCTCGACATGGCGCTCGCCGCTGCATCGAGCGAGGCGCAGGCCTGCACGCTCGGCCCGCTGATTCACAATCCCCAGGTGGTTTCCATGCTCGCCGAGGCAGGTGTGGGCGAGGCGGCTGCCGTCGATGAGGTCGATCCGGGGTCGGTGCTCGTTATCCGCAGCCACGGCGTGACCCCCGCCGTCCGCCGCGCCGCCGAGGCGCGCGCAGGGCGCCTGGTCGATGCGACCTGCCCTCACGTGGCCCGTGCGCAGAAGAGCGCAGCCGAGCTCGCGGCGCGCGACCGCACGGTCGTGGTGGTGGGGGAGGCCGGGCATCCCGAGGTCGAGGGCCTGGTTGCCCGCGCGCTCGAGGCGGGTGCGCACGTAGTCGTGGCGGCTGATGCCGACGAGCTTCCCGAGCACGTCGAGGCGCCGGTGGGCATCGTCGTGCAGACCACCCAGAAGCGCGAGGCGCTTGACGCCGTGGTGGAGTCGCTGCGCGGGCGCGGCATCGAACCCGAGGTGAAGAACACGATCTGCTTCGCTACGCGGCAGCGCCAGGAGGCGGCCGCGCGCCTTGCCGGGACCGTCGACGCCCTCGTGGTCATCGGGGGGCGCAACTCGTCGAACACGACGCGCCTCGCCGATATCTGTAAAGCCGCCTGTCCGCGCACCTACCATGTGGAATCCCCCGGGGAAATCGACCCCGTCTGGTTCGAAGGGTGCCTCACGGTAGGCGTCACCGCTGGGGCATCAACGCCTGAAGACCA
>CAUVMU010000095.1:0-6206 GCA_963552775.1 uncultured Eggerthellaceae bacterium
GCGCCTTGCCGGCGCGACCGCCATCGACACCATGGCCGCTATCACGGCCGAAGGCTGGGACGCGGGCTCGTGCAAGACCGTGGTCCTCGCTTCGGCCGACGGCTACTGGGATGCCCTGACGGCCTCCGCCCTTGCGGGTGCGTACGGCTGCCCCGTGCTCATCACGAATGGCAGCGAGCTTTCGAGCGTGACCGCCGCCGAGATCAAGCGCCTCGGTGCCGAGACCGTGCTCGTCTGCGGCGGGGAGTTCTCCGTGTCGGACGAAGTCAAAGCTGCAGTCGAGGCTTTGGGCGTGAAAGCCGAGCGTCTTTTTGGCCGTACGGCGGCCGATACGGCGATCGAGGTTGCCAAGCGCGCCGCATCCGTGCGCGCCGCGAACGCGTGCGTCGTCGCCACGTCGGCGAGCTTCTACGATGCGCTGTCCGTGTCGCCGTGGTCCTACGCTTCGGCCATGCCCGTGTACTTGACCGACTCTGCGGGCATGCTCTCGGCCGAAACGCTTGCGGCTATCAAGGCCGCCGGGTACGAGCATGCCTATATCGTGGGCGGCGAGTACTCCGTGTCGGCTGCCGCAGCACGGGCGCTGGCCGCCGAGGGCGGTATCGCTGCGGCAAACGTGGAGCGGCTCTTCGGCCAGAGCGCCTGGGCCACCTCGGCCGCCATCGCCGAGGCCCAGATCAAGGCCGGTGCGGCCGATCCGGCCGTGTTCGGCGTGGCCGACGGCAACGGTTACTGGGATGCGCTCACGGGCGCGGCCCTGTGCGGCAAGCGCCAGGCGGCGCTGCTGCTCGTGCCGCATGACGGGGCCGCATACGAGGGCGGCAGCTTCTCGTACGACCCGCTGTGCATCGACACGGTGCTGAAGGCACATGCCGACAAGGTCGACGCGGGCTACGTGTTCGGCGGCGAGTCCTCCGTGCCGGTGTCTACGTTCGATGCCCTGAAGGCCGCGACCAAGGCGGCCTAAGGGGAGCGGGCTGCACATCGATGCGCCGCCCGCCCGTTGCGGGCGGTTCCCGAGGGCCCGGGGGAGAACGTCTCCTCCGGGCCCTGCGCTTGGCCCTGCGCTTGGCCCTGCGCCCGGCAGCTTGCGGCTGCGGCTTCCTCGTCGGGAACCTCTTCGGCGGGCCGGGCCCGGCGCCTGGCGGAAGGCCCTGCGGGCCGCATCCCGCGCCCGGAGGCCTGCGGGCCGGGCCTCGCGCTCGCGCGCTCGGAGGCCTCGCACGCCCGGCGGAAGGCCCCTGCGGGCCGCATCCTGCGCCTGGCGGAAGGCCCCTGCGGCGCGTTCGCCGACTATCCGTGCCGTTCCGAAGAAACTTCCAAAAAGTTTGCCATGGCAATGGACAGCGCTTCGGTTCTTTTGATAGAAGTTAATCTAATCAAACATAAAGCGGAAGCGCAGCATATGCTGCACGAGGCAGATGGGATGTGCATCGTGAACGTACAGAAACATACCAGAACCGGTCGGATCCGCAGAAAAACGTTGGTGAACAGGACGCTCGCCCTCCTGTTCGCCCTTGTTCTTTTGGCGGGGCAGGTACCCCTCGCGTCCGCTCAGGCGGTTGCGACCGACGGGGCGGCCCAGCCCGCTGCGCAGGAACAGGCAATCGAGGGCGGGGAGCAGGCCGCACCCGCGCCCGAGCAGGACGCTTCGGCATCGGACGATCGGGATGCGGGCCCCGCAAAGCCCGAGGCGCCTTCGTCCGAGCAGGGCTCGGGTGAGGCCTCCGACGCGCCCGCAGGCCTCGACGCGCCTGCTGCGCCTGCAGACCCCGACGGGTCCGCAGGCGACGCGGACGCAGGCGGCGCGGACGCGCAACTCGCCGGCGGCGCGGGCGAGGAAGCGCCGGCCGCATCCGCTGCGGCGACGAGCTCCCTGCTCGACCTTCCCGTTCTGCCCGGAGGTCCCAGCGTGAACGTCGCTTCGGCGCCCGTGGCGGGCAGGCTCGCGGCCGGCACGTACACGGTTTCGGCAAACATATCCATGATGACCCCGATCGGCATCGTGGCGTACGCGACCAACCCCACGAACCCGCTCGGCATCGGGGGGTCATCCGGCATACCCAACGCCCCCGCCTCGAACAACGCGACGCTCACCGTGGCGGAGGACGGTTCTGTCACCGTCACGCTTTCCCTGGTCAACCCCGTGTTCACTATTCAGAAGATCGGCAGTGCCTCTAACGCGACGCTGACGGCCTCGCAGACGAAAGAGCTCGAGTACCTCGACGACGCGTACAAGAAGGAGGTCAACGACGCCGGCTACAGCACGCGTATCAGCAGCATCACCGTCGCCTTGGGCGACCAGAGCGGCAGCTACGTGTTCGGCGGCTGCGCCGAGTACGCCACGGCGCTGCGCAGCGCGTCCAGCTTCAACAACGGCAAGCTGTCGCAGGACCTCACGCTCACGGTGGACTTCTCGGACGTGCCGGGCGGCGCGCTCTCCTACACCGGCCTTGCGCAGACGGGCGTCTCGGGCGGTACGGGCTGCACGCTGTCGGGCACGACGTCCGCCGTGAACGCGGGCGACTATACGGCCACGGCTACGCTTGAGGACGGCTACGTGTGGTCCGATGGCTCCACGGCTCCCAAGGCGATCGAATGGTCCATCGCCAAAGCCCCGCTCGTGGCCGTCTATGCGGGCGAGACCGTAGAGGAAGGCGAGGCTCCCCAGCTCGCCGTTCAGGTGAGCGGGTTCGTCAACAACGAGACCGCGGCTACGGCGGCGGGTTTCGTCGGGCCCTCGATCGCCGCTCCGGCGCAGATGAAGGCTGGCGAATCCTACGAGCTCGCTCCTGCAGGCGGCTCGGCCGACAACTATGCGTTCGACTACCGCGCGGGTACGCTTTCGGTGGTGGCGAAGGGCTCCCATACGCCGGGCGCCTTGACGCCGGGCACCTATCGCATCACGGCCAATATAGTCGTTCCTGCGGCCAACAACGACATCCTGCACCTGACCGCCTACATGACCAACCCGCGCAACCCGCTCGTTCCCGCCGGCGACCCCAACTACGGTATCCCCACCTCGCCGGTGGCTGACAACGCCACGCTCATAGTGGCGTCCGACGGTACGCAAACGCTTGTCGTTCCCTTGCCGAACCCGGCGTTCACGCTCATCGGGTTCGGGGAGCTTACGCCCGGTCTTACGGTTCTGGGCGCCGAACGCGACGGCAAGACGTACGGAACGCACGCGCAGGGCCGCCTGACCAAGGTGGCGTTCAAGCTCGATGGCACGAGCAAGGCCTACAAACTCGACCGTTCGAGCGTGTACGCAGCCCCGTTGAAGCTCGATAAGACCTGGGACCTCGTCCTGGCCGTCGAGTACGACAGTGCCGTGAAGACCTCCGACAACACGACGGCCGACGTTCCCGTCGATCCTGTCGTGCCCGACCCGGTGGCGCCCGTCCCGACCGATCCCGCTCCCGTTCCTGAGCCGGTGGTCCCGCAGCCCCAAGGGCCTTCGGTCAGCGGCAAGCTGGCTTCCGGCACGTACACGGTGACGGCGAACATCTGGTTCGACCGCGCCACGACCGGTCTACCGCTCAACCCGCATCTGACGAACAGTTCGTTCCCGCCGATGAACCCCGTGAGCGACAACGCCACGTTGCGGGTGGAGTCGGACGGGCACGCCTACGTGACGGTGCCCATCGTTATCCAGGCGCGCATCATGTCGGTGCGAAGCATCAGCGGTTTGAACATCGTCTCGCAGAGCTCGAACGGTGACGGCATCTCGAGCATCACGGTCGATCTGGGCGTGCTGGAAAGCTCTACGTCGGTCGTTACGAAGACGTGCAGTGTGAGCGTCGAGATCGGCAGCCTGGCCATGAGCATCGGCGGCGCCATATTCGGCGGGTCGACGAGCCATACCTGGGACGCCACGTTCCAGATGAACTTCTCGGGCGTGCCCACGTCGGGCGGCGGCATCATTCCTGCCAACGTGGCGGCGCTCATGGCGAGCGGCAACCTGAACGCCGGGGACATTTCCGGCGACGCCACGAGTGATGCGGCCGCCGAGGCCATCGAGGCCGCCAAGGCCGCCAACGCCACGTCGCGCGCCGCGAACTCGAGCAGCGCCGGGGTTGCCGGCTCGCTCGACGCCTCCGGGTCCGATACGGAAGGCGCAGGCGCTCTGCCGTTTGCGGCCCTCGCCGTCGTGGCCGTGCTCGCCGCAGGCGGGGCGGCGACGTTTTTGCTGCTCCGCCGAAAGGCGAGCGGGGCGGCGGGCTAGCGCGTCGGCCCATCCGCATAATCGTCGGCGGGTCGGCGCGCCCGCCCCGCCGGCGAGACCGCCCGCCCGCGAGGCCGCCCGCAAGGTCGCGAGACCGCGAGACCGCCCACCCGCGAGACCGCCCGCGTGGTCTTCACGAAGAGAGGATTGCACATGACCCTGTTCAATGCAGGTTTCGAGAAAACCCCCCGCCAATTCGGGGATACCCCGCTGTCGCGCCGCGCGTTCGTGCGCCTCGCGTCGCTTACCGCCGTGTCGGGAGCCGCTTTTTCCCTGATGGGATGCTCGTCGGACGCCGACAGTTCAGGTCGGGCGTCCTCGGCCCCGTCGGCGCCCACAAAGGCTCCCCAGGCCGTCTCACGTCCGCTCTCGGGCACGACCGACCCCGTCGACGTGCGCGTGGGACTCATCATGGGCCCGCCTTCCATGGCGCTCTCGCGCTTTCTGATAAACGCGCAGAACGGCGACACGTACAATCGCTTCTCGTTCGAGATCTGCGGCGTCGACTATCCATCGGTTGCCGCGCGGTTGAACCAGGGCGACTTCGACATCGTCACGCTGCCGTCGAACCTGGGCGCGGTTCTGTACAATAACAAGGACATCGACGTCGACGTGGCGTGCATCGCCATCAACAACCTCGGCGTCCTGTACGGCATCACATCGGATCCTTCCGTCAAGAAGCTGGCCGACCTCGAGGGGCGCACCGTCTACGTGTACGGCGAGGGCGGCACGCCCGAGTACACCATCGACACGGTGCTTGCGGGGCACGACATGGCGGGCAAGGTGAACCTCGTGTTCAAGTCGACGCCGTTCGAGATCTTGAACCTGCTGCAGCAGGAGGAGAACTGCATCGCCATCATCCCCCAGCCCTTCGTTGAGCTGGCGAAATACATGACGAGCGGCCTTGCCACTCCCATCGATATCACGAAGGAATGGGACTCGATGGAGGGCAACGACGGGTCGCGGGCCGTGACGACCCACACCGTTGTGAACTGCGCGTTCTTGGAGGAGCACGAGCTGGCCGTGGTGGAGTATCTGCAGCAGATGGCCGCGTCCGTCGACTGGACGCTCGATCACATTACCGAGGCCGCGGCCTGCCAGGTCGAGCTCGGCACGTTCATGAACGATGAGGTCGCGCTCGGCGCCATGCCGTACTGCAGCTTCGTGTGCCTGACGGGGGAGACCGCCTACGATGCGCTCTCGGGCTTTCTGGAGGCCATTTACGCCGAGAACCCCGAAAGCGTCGGCGGGGCTTTGCCCGGCACCGACTTCTACTACCTGCCACCGCTCGATTCGCTGGATAGGTCGATCGAAGATCTGGTTTCGGAGATGCGCTCGTGAGCAGAAAGGCACGCAATAGGATGGGCGCGTCCGAGGAGGACGCCGCGCAGGATGCGGCACGGAAGGCCGCCCCTCCCGCCGCGCAGGATGCGGCACGGAAGGCCGCCCCTCTCGCCGCGCAGGATGCGGCGACGTTCGGGACGGACGACGTGGAGCGCGGCGCGGCGTGCGGTCCTGCGGCGTCTGGAGCGGGCGAGCTGCCGCCTGCGGACAAGCCGCCTGCGGACAAGGCGCCTGCGGACAAGCCGCCTGCGGACGAGCTGCCGCCTGCGGACAAGGCGCCTGCGCAGTGGACGACTTCCGAGCTGCTGGCGTTTATGCGCGAGAACGCGCCTGCGGGCCTTGACGTGCAGACCATGCTCCCCGTGATCAAGCGCGCCATCGCCGACGGGTTCGACCCGCGGCAGATGGTTCCCGTCATGCGCGGTGCCCACGCCGCCGGCGTGGCTCCCGAGCAGATGCTGGCCATGGCGGTCGGCGGGGCGGTTACGGGCGGTCTTGCCGCAGGTGCGCTTTCTAGCGCTTCCAAGGGCAGCGGAACCGCCTCCCTCGCAGATGAGACCGACGGTTTTGCTGCCGGTGCCGCGGGGGCTGCGAATGCCGCGGGGGCTGCGAATGCTGCGGAGCGGGGGCTGCTTGC
>CAUVMU010000096.1:0-6139 GCA_963552775.1 uncultured Eggerthellaceae bacterium
CCCCGATCATGCGCTTCTCATCGTCGAGCAGCTCGTCGTTGTCATCAACGAGGTTATTTATCTCCTCCTCGGAAACCTGGAAGCGGCGGCGGCCACGGCCGAATGCGCGCTTCATGCCAGCGAACAGGCCGGGCCCTGGTTTCGAATCGGATGTGGAGGATGCGCTCATGGCACACACTCTACCACAGTTCGCATAAAGTCCGGTTCGCAGGTCGACCAAAACGAGCGGATCGTCCGAAGACGACCCGCTCGTTTGCAATATGCGGACCGAAACCCGCCGTTGCCTAGTGCTCCAGATCAGCTTCGGAAATGCGACCGCGGAACATGCGGTACGTAATCACGTGGTAGGCCAGTACGAGCGGAACACCGATACAGGCAATGACCGTCATCCAGAACAGCGCTGTATCGGAGGAGACCGCGTTGGCGATGCCGATGGTCGGCCCCACACTCGTGGCCGACGCGACCACCATATCCGGGAACATGGATGTGGCAAGCAGGAATACCAGGCTGAACGCCGAGACGGACTGCAGCAGGAACACCGCGAGGTCGCGCTTGAAATCCCTGCCGAGCACGATCGTTCCCGCCAAGCATCCTACGCACAAGATGGCAAACAGCCAGCGCAGAATACCCAAGGACGCGTCCATCTCAGGTTGGATAACGACGTGCCCGTACAGCGACACGCACGCGAACAGCACGAGCGCTGCGATCTGCAGCGGCATACGCAGGCGTGTCGCGCGCGCCTGCAGCTCGGAGGGTTTCGGGGCCTTGAGCGCAAGCCACGACGCGCCGGCGACCATCATCATGGAAAGGCCCAGCAGTCCGCACAGAAGCGTGAACGGGGTCACGAGCCCGATCAGGGGCAGACCGTTGTAGTTTCCGGCCATATCCATGGGGATGCCCGCATAGATATTGCCCACGGCAACACCGGTCAGAAGCGCCGGCAACAGCGAACCTACGAAGAACAGCGCATCCCAGATCTTCGCCCAAGCACGGTCGCGGCTCGCGAACTCCACGGCGACGGCGCGCACGATCAGTCCGAACAGCACGAGCATAATAGCCAGATAGAATCCCGAGAACGTCGTCGCATACGCCGGGGCGAACGCCGCGAACAGCGCACCGCCTGCCGTGAGCAGCCACACCTCGTTGCCGTCCCATACCGGCCCGATGCTGCGCCGCGCGAGAGCGCGCTCGTGGTCGTCTTTTGCGACGAACGGATACAGCACGCCTACACCCAAGTCGAACCCGTCGAGGATGAAGTAGCCGGCTATGAGCAGGAAGATAAGGAAGAACCAAAGGATCTGAAGAAACGTAAACTCCATGCTTACTCACCGTCCTTCGCTGCCGGGGCAGGCTCGGCTACAACGGGGCCTTCCTTCATGAAGCGACCGATCACGCGCACCCATGCCACGAACAAGAACGCGTATACGAGAACGAACAGGCCGATGGTCAGCAGCAGCTCGGGGGCCGAAACCGAGCGGGACACGGCGTCGGCCGTGAGCAGGCTCACGCCGTCGGGGCCGGTGGTCGAGGGATAGACGACCCAGGGCTGACGACCGACTTCGGCGGTCATCCAACCCGACTGGATAGCGATGAACGGAAAGAGCGGGGAGATGAGCATGAGCCTCTGCAGCCACTTCATATCCGCAAGCTTCTTCGTCTTCAATCCCACGAACGTGGCGATGAGCACGAGCACGATGACGCCGAACAGGGCGACCATCAGGTGATAGGTTTGGAACACCAGATTGACCGGCATCGTAGCAGGATCGAGAGCGCCGAACTGCTCCGTTTCGCTCAGGGAGTTCAGGCCGGGATATTCGGTATCCCACGTGTTCGACGCGAGGAAGCTCGTGCCCCCGGGGATGGCGAAGGGCGTGATGACTTCCTGCGCCTCCTGGTCGACCCAGCCGAACAGGTAGAGCGGCGGGACCTCGTCCTCGTACATGCCCTCCATAGCAGCGAACTTCGTCGGCTGCTCGACGGACACGCCGACCGCAGTCGAGTGAGCCGACACGAGCAGCAGCACAGCGGCCACGCATCCCACGATAGCGCCGATGCGCGCCGTCTTCTGGGCGAACTGCTCATGCTTGCCCTTCAGCAGGTAGTATCCGGCGATCGCCAGCGCGGCGAACGCGCCCATGATCAGCAGGGCGAGCACCGTATGCGAATAGCGCGCGCCGATGGACGAGTTCATGGCAGCTGCGAAGAAGTCGGTGATGGCCGCCTTCGAGCCGTCCGCAGCGAGCTCGGCGCCGGCAGGCGTCTGCATCCAGGAGTTCGCGATGAGGATCCACAGCGCCGAAAGGCACGAACCTCCCCATACGAGCCAGGCGGACACCAGGTAGAAACGCGGGGACACGCGCTTGCGCCCGAACAGAAGCACGCCCAAAAAGACCGACTCCAAAAAGAACGCGAACAGCGCCTCGGCAGCCAAGGGCGCACCGAAGATGTCTCCGACGAATCGGGAATAGTCGGCCCAGTTCGTGCCGAACGAGAATTCCATCGTGATGCCCGTAGCGACGCCGATGGCGAACGTCGAAGTGAAAATCTTCAACCAGAACCGCGCGGCGGCGGCGTCTTCCGGTTTGCGCGAACGGTAGTACTGCGTCTCGTTGATGGCCAGAATGAGGCCAAGGCCGATGGATAGCGGGACGAACACGAAATGGTACGCAACCGTGAACGCAAACTGGAAGCGCGACAACGCAACCACATCTGAGAATATCTCCATACTGCACCTCCTCTTTTTAAACCTTCTTGTATGCTTGTTCCGCGAATCGACGTCCGCGCACCCCGCACGCACGCCTCCCTGGCAGCGGAACCACGCTCTGAATTGTAGCATCCAACGGCAGCTGGGAACCCCTTCTGCCCGTCAAGAGGCCGCTCTTCCCCTTTCTTTTCCCTACTTTTTTACTCGGTTGAAAAAGTAGTTCAACACTTGCGCGTTTTTAGTCGTTTTGTGAAGTTTTTTGACCAGTTGGTCGAGTTTTTCCAACCGCCTCCTTTGGACTCCTATAATGCGCCCAGCCTATTTTTTGACTGACTGGTCATTTAGATAAGGAGCACGCATGGCATCGGCGACCAATCGTTCGGCAATTGCACGCGGGAGCGGAGCCTCCACGCATAGAAAGACGACCATCGTACGCGGCGCGCGCATAGAGACGCTCGAAGAGGGCAGACCCCTCGTTTCGGCTCGCGCGCTCGAGCTGAAAAACGTTATCGGCTGTCCGTACCGCAACATCGACCTCGACATCGACCAAGGCGAGGTCTTCGCCTTGCGCGGACGGAACGGATCAGGCAAAACGGCGCTGCTCCTCACGCTCGCCGCCCGCATGCGCCCCACAGCGGGGACGCTCGAGATCATGGGACGGCGCATGCCGAAAGCGGCGGCGGACGTGCGCCGCTCTATAGGGCTCGCTCTGTTCGAAGGCCTGAACGACCTCTCCGACGCCGAGCGGGTAGCCGATGCCACGGCAGCTGAGTTCGAACTGTACGGACGTCGTCCCAACCGTGATGATTCCATCTCCTACCTGCAGGAATGGGACCTCGACGACCTTGCCTCATCCCGCGTGGGCGACCTGAGCAGAAAGCAGCTCGTCGTACTCGGCATCGCGCTCGCCTGGGTGGGGCACCCCGCCCTCATCGTGGTCGACGACATAGAAAGCCAACTCACGAAGAAACAATCCGTCGAGGTCATGCAACTGCTCCTGTCGTTCAGCCGCGAGCGCAACGTCGCGTTCGCCCTCGGCGTGCTCGAGCGCGACCTGGCCCGTATGGCCGACAACGCCCTGTATCTGGGAGAGGAGCGCTAACATGGCATTCAAGGGACTGAGATTCGCCCACGCGGAGATGCGCAACGCCTCGGCCGGCACGCCCATGAAGGTGGCCATGGCCGCTATCAGCATTATCCCTCTTTTGTACGGAGCCCTGTACCTGTTCGCCTTCCTCGACCCGTACGAACAGCTCGATACCGTACCGGTCGCCGTCGTGAACGAGGACGAAGGGGCCCTGGTGAACGGGGAGTTCCGCATTGTCGGCGACGAGGTGGTCGAGCGCATCGACGAAGCCGAGCGCGGTCTGGGCTGGCACTTCACGTCGGCTGAAGAGGCCGAGCGCGGCATCGAGGACGGCGCCTATTACATGGTGTGCACCATCCCTGCGGACTTCACCGCGCGTATCGCGTCGGCCGACACGAACGACCCCGAACAGGCCCAGCTGCTCGTCGAATACGACCAAGCGAGCAACCTGCTTGCCAGCCAGATAGGCCAGACCGTGTGGAAAGAGGTGCGCCAAAGCGTAAGCGATGCTGTGAGCAGGGAATACTGGACGACCGTGTTCTCGAAGATCAACGACGGCGCCGCCGACTTGGACGAAGCCGCAGACGGAGCGGACGCCCTTGCCGAGGGCATCGCCTCGGCCCGTGACGGATCGGACACGATAGCCGACAACTTGTTCACGCTGTACGGCGGATCTTCCGAGCTCACAGCAGGCCTGCGCACGCTGGCGAACGGCGGGGCCGCACTCAGCGCCGGCACGACGACGCTCGCTCAGGGAGCCGCAACGCTCGCTCAGGGGACGAGCTCCCTCGCTTCGGGCGCGGCAACGGCGGCAACGGGCGCATCCGACCTGCAGTCCCAGGGCAGCGCGGCCGTAGCGAACGGTGCGGCAACGCTCGTCGAGAGCGCAGAGGCGCTGCAAAACCAGGGGACGAACGGCGTAGCGAACGGCGCAGCCGAAGTGGCCGCCGGCGCAGCAAGCCTGAAAAACCAGGGCTCCGGGCAGCTCGCGCAGGGGGCCCGCGCCCTCGAAAGCGCCACGTCCTCCCTGCCCGACCAAGCCCAAGCGGACGCTATCGACGCCGCATCGAGCCAGATAAACAACGGGTTCGCAAGCGTTCTCGCCGGCCTGGGAAGCAGTGGGGACACCGATTCGTCCACCTTGTTCGGAGGTTTGAACCAGCTTTCCGCCGGCATCGGATCCGCCGGCGACGG
Organism: uncultured Eggerthellaceae bacterium; assembly: GCA_963552775.1. Classification (GTDB taxonomy): domain Bacteria; phylum Actinomycetota; class Coriobacteriia; order Coriobacteriales; family Eggerthellaceae; genus CAUVMU01. The sequence goes on from CAUVMU010000096.1 coordinate 4,986, forward strand.
CGGCGCGAACCACACGCTGTACGGCCTGTCGAACGCCGAATCGGCAGCCATCGACGCCGCCGCAGCGGCGCTCCAAGCGGGCGATGTCGCGACCGCGCAGGCCTACCTCGCGCAGGCCCAGCAGCTCGCGGCGGGCGTATCCCAGGCGGAGAGTTCGCTTACAGCGGGTGTCGACGCTGCAAAGGGCGGCTTGGGAACGGCAGTCGGAGGGTTGGAGCAGACCCGCGACGGCTATGCTTCGTTCTCCTCGAGCCTCTCGCCGCTCGTGCAGGGCGCTCCCGCGCTGAAGGCCTCCATCTCCCAGCTCGCAACAGGAGCAGGCGATCTCGATACCTCCCTCGCCCAACTCACGACGGGCGCATCGGACGTCGCGAACGGGGCGGCCGAGGTCGACGCGCATATGCGAAAGCTCGCCGACGGGGCAGATGCGGTATCGAGCGGGGCGGCCGAGGTCGACGCGAAGCTTTTCACGCTCGCAAACGCCGCGCAGGCGATTGCTGCGGGTGCCGGACAGGCCGATGAAGGGACGCGATCGCTCGCGAGCGGTACAATCCGGCTTACCGACGGAGCCTCGCAGCTCGCAAGCGGGGCCGCCGGCGCCCAGAGCGGGTCGGAGCGCATCGAGGACGGCGCCGGGCAGCTTGCCGACGGCTCCGAGGAGCTTGCCTCGGGCCTAATCGATGCGAACGAGGGGGCAGACGAGCTGGCAGACGGCCTACACGACGCGAGCATCTCCCTTCTCGTCGACGGGGCCGACGAGAAGGCCGAGGTCATGAGCAGTCCTGTAGCGCTCGAGGACAGCTACTACACTTCCGTGAAGAACTACGGAACCGGTTTCGCCCCCTACTTCATCAGCCTGGGGCTGTGGGTAGGCGCCCTCATGGCAAGCTTCGTGTTCAAGCCGTTGAACAAGCGCCTTATCCTCTCGGGGGGCAATCCCCTCATGGCTTCGTTCGCCAGCTACATGCCGCTCGCGTGCATAGGGCTCGTGCAAGCGCTCCTCCTGCTGCTCACGCTGCAGTTCGGGCTGAACCTGCAGATAGACAACGTGGGGCTCTACTATGCGTTCGGCCTGTTCACAGCACTTGTGTTCGCAGCGATCATGCAGGTGATCATGGCAGCGTTCGGTTTCCCCGGCAAGTTCGCGGCCATCA
>CAUVMU010000097.1:0-6112 GCA_963552775.1 uncultured Eggerthellaceae bacterium
GCTTACCGACGCCGATATCAAGAAGATATTCTCGCTCGAAGACGGCCAGTCCGTCGAGGACGTCTTCGCGAAGTAGCACGGGCTCGCTGAAGGGGCCCGCGGCTCGATTTGCCGACCGGGCCTTTTCGCGCATTGCGCATTCGGCGCCGTTGCACGTCTGCGACCTGCGGCGGCGCCTCTTACGGAAGGGTGTCGGTTGGAATCTCGGAGCGAAGCGCCTGAGAGCGCGCAGGGGCGCGGCCGCATGGGCGCCCAGGTTGACGAAAGCGGCAAGGCCCCCGCGAAGAAAAGCCGTGTGGGTTTCGGTATCAAGCTCGGTATCGGGCTAGCGATCATGGTCGCGGTCGTGCTCGCCTCGTTCATGATCGGGCGCTACCAGAACGTCGACGCTCTTCAGGCGGTGAAGATCACGCTGCTGCAGATATTCCCGACGTTGCCGATAGAGCGCACGTGGGCCGACCTGGACGCTTCGGTCGTGCTCAGCATTCGATGGCCGCGCATCGTCATAGCCCTGTTCGTCGGCGCCGCGCTGTCGTGCTCGGGTGCGGCGTACCAGGGCGTGTTCCGCAACCCGCTCGTTTCCCCCGACATTCTAGGCATCTCCGCAGCTGCGGGTTTCGGCGCCGCCGTGGCCATCGTGTTCTCCGACCCCTATTCGCCTATGGTGCAGATTTCGGCGTTCGTGTGCGCCATTGGCGGCGTGGTGCTCGCCTACCTGCTCGCCCGCGTGAAAGGCCAGATTCCCAACGTGATGCTCATCCTGGCGGGCGTGGTCGTGGCCGCGGTGTTCAACGCGGGCATCTCCATGATGAAGTACCTGGCCGATCCTGAGGAGCAGCTGCCGGCCATCACGTTCTGGCTCATGGGGTCGCTTACGGGTATCCGCTGGGACAACCTTGCGTACTGCGTTCCCATCATCGGGGTGGCCCTTATCGTCCTGCTCGTGTTCAGCTGGCGGTTGAACCTGCTCACCATGGGTGACGATGAGGCGCGCTCCATGGGGGTCAAGGCGAGCCGCCTGAAGACGATCGTCATCGTGTGCGCGACGGCCATGACGGCCACGGCTGTGTCCCAAGCGGGTACTATCGGCTGGATAGGCCTGGTCATACCGCATATGGCGCGGATGATCGCCGGGCCCGACCACAGCCGCCTCATCCCCATGTCGGCGGTCATGGGCGGTACGTTCCTGCTGCTTATCGACGACTTGACGCGCGTTGTTTCCGACACGGCCCTGCCCCTTTCCATACCGATTGCGCTTATCGGGGCGCCGTTCTTCGCGGTTCTGCTCAGACGCACGAAACAGGGGTGGGTCGAATGAGCGCGGAGGCTTCGACGACACCGGTGGTCAAGGCAGAGCACGTGGCGTTCTCCTACGTGCCCGACCGCCCGGTGCTCAAAGACATCAGTTTCGAAGTGCATGCCGGCGAAGTGCTTATGATCCTAGGGGCCAACGGATGCGGAAAGTCCACGCTCATGCGCACGCTCATTGGAGAATGCAAGCGCTTCGCCGGGTCGATCGAGATCAAGGGGAAGAACCAGCGCGAGTACTCCGACCTCGATATGGCGCGCAGCGTGGCCATGGTGTTCCAAGACCACAACGCCCCGTTCCCGTTCAGCGTCATCGATGTGGTGAAGATGGCCCGCGCTCCCTACCTGCCGGTTTTCGGGCGGCCGAGCAAACACGACGTGCGCATAGCCGAGGAGGCGCTTGAGGCGGTGGGCATGTCGCACGTATCCGACGAGCCCTACACCAACCTCTCCGGCGGGCAGCGGCAGATGGTGCTCATCGCCCGTGCTCTGGCGCAGCAGACTGATCTCATCCTCATGGACGAGCCTACCAGCTCGCTCGACTATCGCAACTCCGCCATCGTCATCAATGCGGCGACGCGCCTCGCGACCGAACAGGGGAAGGCCGTGATCATGATCACACACGCTCCCGACCAGGCGTTCTACTATACGAGCAAGGCGGCGCTCATGAAGGACGGCCGCTTTTTCGCGTACGGGCCGAGCGATCAGGTGCTCACGAGCGAGAGCTTGTCGACGGTGTACAGCATGCGCATCAAGGTGCTCGAAGCGGTTGATGCGGAAACGCAGGAAACGTACCTGTCATGCCGCCCGCTGCCCGAATCGGCCTAGCGGGCAGGCTGCGACCGCATGCGGCCCACCGGCGAGGCATGGCCTGTAGCGGAGCGGGGCCTGCGATGGTCGGTGCACTCTTGTATGGAAGCCTCGCAGGCCGTTCCGCTTGCGTGTCGTCTGCGGGAAAAACGTGCGCTTTGGCGGAGCCCCCATCGCACTTTAGAGCGTTGGAGTACAATCGCATCAAGAACCAACGGGGCGCGCAGCCTGCAGATCACGCGACTCCGCGCTTGCAGCGTTCGGCGCCGGTGCCGTGCGCTGCTCAGCCCGTTTTGGCACGGAAGGGAGCACGGTATGGCTGCTGTTACCGAAGTCGAGTACATCTGGAAAAACGGGGAGTGCATCCCGTGGGCTGAGGCCACGACGCACGTTCTGTCCCATTCGCTTCACTACGGATCGGGTGTGTTCGAGGGCATTCGCTGCTATCAGAACCCCGGAACGGGCAAAAGCTACGTGTTCCGATTGCGCGACCACATGGAGCGGCTCGTGCGCAGCTGCAAGATCGCCCAGATCGATCTTCCGTACAGCGTCGAGGGGCTGTGCCAGGCGACCCTTGACGTTATCCGTGCCAACAAGCTGGTGAAATGCTATATTCGCCCGCTCGTGTACCGAGGCTACGGCGCCATGGGAATCGATCCCGAGGGCGCTTTGACCGACGTGATCGTCGCGGCGTGGCCGTGGGATTCCTACCTGGGCGAAGATGCGCTCGAGCAGGGTATCTCCGCAGGTGTATCCTCGTGGCGCCAACGCTCCATCAACGCCATTCCGCCTTCGGTGAAGTCGACGGCTTCCTACATGAACTCGCTTCTCGCGAAGCTCGAGGCCAAGGCCCACGGCTACGGAGAGGCTATCATGCTCAACGAGGCGGGCATGGTGTGCGAGGGCACGGGCGAGAACCTGTTCGTGGTGCGCAACGGCGTCATTTCCACGCCGCCTCTGTCCGACGGGCTGCTCGAGGGCATCACGCGCGACTCCGTGCTGCAATTGGCGACGGACATGTTCGAGAGCGGAGAGCTTGACGTGTATCCGCTCGAAGAGAGCATGACGCGCTGCGATCTGTACGTGGCCGATGAGATTTTCATGACCGGTTCGGCTGCCGAGCTCACGCCGGTATCGAGCGTTGACGACCGCCAGGTAGGTGAGGGGAAGGCCGGCGCCGTTACCAAGGCGCTGCAGGCTCGGTTCTTCGACGTGGTGTACGGTAACGTTGAGGCGTACTCCGAATGGCTGACCGAGATCTAAGGCAGGTCGGGCGGAGAGGGTTCGCGTCGCAGCTCCGGTAGGATGTTCGCCGGGTAGGCCGGTCGCAAAAGCCTTTCATCCTCCGCCTTCCCTTCGCGTCGCGGTTCCCGGCAGAGTGCCCTTCGAAGGCATTCGTCAAGGAAAGCTGTATGGATAAGGTGCTCATATACGACACGACGCTGCGCGATGGGGCCCAAAGCGAGGGTGTGGCGCTTTCGCTCGAGGACAAGCTGCGCATCGCCCGTCGGCTCGACGAATTCGGCGTCGATATCATCGAGGGGGGCTTTCCGGCCTCGAATCCCAAAGACGTTGCGTTTTTCGCACAGCTTCGAGAAAAGCCTTTGGAGCACGCGCGTCTGGCCGCATTCGGCCCCACTTGCAAGAAAGGCGTTGCGGCCTGCGATGACGAAGGGCTCGCTGATTTGCTCGCGAGCGGTGCTGCGGTCGTGGCGCTTGTCGGGAAGACGTGGGATGCTCAAGTGGAGCGCGCCCTGCGCACGACCCTCGATGAGAACCTGCGCATGATAACCGATTCGGTGCGCTTTCTGAAAGAGCGCGGGGTCGAGGTGGTGTTCGACGCCGAGCATTTCTTCGACGGGTACAAATCGAACGCGCGGTATGCGCTCGCGTGCCTACGGGCCGCGAGCGACGCGGGGGCCGATTCCGTCGATCTGTGCGACACGAACGGGGCGTGCCTGCCCCATGAGGTCGAGGAGGCCGTGCGCGCCGTCGCAACTGCGCTCCCCGGCCAGCGTCTCGGGATCCATTGCCATGACGACATCGGCTGCGCGGTTGCCAGCACGCTTGCGGCCGTGCGGGCGGGGGCCCTGCAGGTGCAGGGCACGGTCAACGGCTACGGCGAGCGGGTGGGCAACGTCGATCTGCTCGTGGTCGTCGCCAACCTCGAGTTGAAAATGGGCTTGACCTGCGTCGGCTCGGAGAATCTGAAGCAGTTGGCAAGCGTGGCCCAGTTCGTGGCCGACACCTGCAACCTGTCGCTTCCAGCGCACCATCCCTACACCGGCGCCTCCGCGTTCGCCCACAAGGGGGGTCTGCACGCGAGCGCTCAGGCGCGATTCCCGCAGGCGTACGAGCATGCCGATCCAGCGGCCGTGGGCAATGGGACGCGCATGCTCGTGAGCGAACTGGCCGGCAAGGCGTCTCTGGTGGCGAAGGCGCGCACGCTCGGGTTCGACCTCGAAGCTGCGCCCGAGCGCATCCAGCCCTTGCTCGACGAAGTGAAGGCGCGGGAAGCGCGCGGCTACTCCTACGAGGTGGCCGACGGATCGCTCGCCCTGCTCATCGAGCGCGCGCTGGGAAATTACGTGCCACGCTTCACGCTCGAGAGCTTTCGGGTTATCGTGGACGACCGAGAGGATACGGGCGCGCTCGCCAAGGACGCCATGAGCGAGGCGACCATCAAGATTCACGTGGGAAACGAGCGTTTCGTGGCGACCGGAGAGGGGACAGGTCCGGTCGGAGCGCTCGACAGCGCGCTGCGCATGGCTATCGTGAAGTTCTATCCCCAGGTTAGGGATATGGAGCTGGTCGACTCCAAGGTACGCATACTGGAAGAGAACACCGGTACGTCAGCCGTCACGCGCGTGGTTATCACCACGCGAGACGCGTGCGGCAGCTGGGGGACCATCGGCGTTTCCGAGAACATCATAGAGGCATCGTGGAACGCGTTGGTCGATTCCATCGAATACGGGCTGATGAGGATAGGTGAGTAAATGAACGACCTGCGCAATGAAGACGTCGAGAGCCTGCTTGACGTGTTCTCGTCGCTCAGTGACAAGGACATGCTGTTCGCCCTGCTCGAGGACTTGTTCACCATTCGCGAGATCCGCGAGACGTCGCAGCGGCTCGCCGTGGCCCGCATGCTCGATGCCGGCAAGTCCTATGCGGCTATCGAGGAGGCTACCGGGGCGTCCGCCACCACGATTGCGCGTGTGTCGAAGTGCCTGAGCTACGGTTCGGGCGGTTACCGCGCCGCGCTCGACGTGCTGGCAAAGCGCTAGGCGCGCGTTCCTGTCGGAGGACCCTTCGCCCACTTGCGTACGCCTTGCTTTTGCCTACTTGCGCGCTCTCGCGCTGTTCTCGTCCGTGCAGCTCGCAAAAGCGCGGGGCTAACGTTTCGTAACGCTCATTTAACGCTCGTTCTGCAACATAGATTCCGCAGGTATCAGAAGCGCATGCAGCGGCTCTTTGCGTGCATGCCCTGAGCGAAACGGAGTGACGACTATGGAGATTGCGAAGCGAAGGATGGCCGGCCTGGCCGTCGCGCTGTGCCTGGCTCTTTGCGCCATCGCCGCGACGCCCGTCGCGGCGATGGCGGACACGCCCATCAACAGCCTGGACATCACGGTGAACAACTTCGAAGCCGGCAAGACGGTGGGCGATGTGACGGTCACCTACAACGATCCCGCCGGCGGCGCCGGCCTGGGCGGGAAGGCGACTAGGATTTCGTATCATTTGGCGAAAGGGTCCTGGGTCGACTGCGATGCGGCCCACGTGCTCGACCCCACGCGCTTCTACGGGATCGAGGTGTTCCTGTATCCGGAGGCCGGGTACGATACGGCTGCCCTTGCCGCCGGCAACGTGAAGGTAAACGGGGAAGCCGTGAACTACTTCAACAACCCCTGTGGCCCTGGGAGTCGTCCTCCTGGATACCCCGATAGCACGATGCGCGTATTCCATTACATGCGCGACATCAACCAGGGAAGAGAGC
>CAUVMU010000098.1:0-6105 GCA_963552775.1 uncultured Eggerthellaceae bacterium
GCAGCTTGCCAGCCCGAGCACGACCACACACGGGCGGCGCGGCATGCCGTATGCGTCGGTGAAAGCGCCCATGCTACATCGACCCCTGGATGTTCTTGGCTTCCCAGTAGTTGAACACCGGCCCGTCGATGCACACGTACTGGTGCCCGATCTGGCAGTGCCCGCATTTACCCATGCCGCACTTCATGTGCCGCTCGAAGCTCATGTAGATGTGGTCGTAGCTGATGTTCTTGTTGCGCATCTCGGCCACGACGAACCGGTACATCACGGGCGGCCCGCAGACAGCCCCGAACGTATTCTCAGGATTGATCTGGAGCTTCTTCATGGGCTCGGTGACCACGCCCACTTCCCCGTCCCAGGTTTCATCGGGCACATCGACCGTCAGGTGCAGATCGAAGTCGATACGGTGGCGCCACATCTCGAACTGGTCGCGGAACATGATGTCGGCCGGCGTACGCGAGCCGTACACGATCGTGACCTTGCCGAACTCCGAGCGTTCGTCATGGATGTAGTTGATGAGCGACCGCAAAGGCGCGATGCCGAGCCCGCCCGCCACGAGCAAGATGTCGTTGCCGCGCATGGCCTCGACCGGGAACCCGCGTCCGAACGGCCCGCGCAGCCCCACGATGTCGCCGCACTGCATGCGGTGAAGCTCCTGCGTGACGGCGCCCGCGCGTCGGATGCACAGCTCGATGAAACCCTCCTTCGTGGGCGAACTGGAAATGGAGATGGGAACCTCCCCCACACCGAACAGGCTCACTTCGACGAACTGCCCCGGCTGCTGGTGGAAGGCGTTGCGCAGGCGCTCGTCGACGATGCGGAACTCGAAGAGCTTCTCGTGCTCGGTAAGTTCCACGACGGACGTGATGCGCGCGGGCCAGGGGCGATAGGCGTTGGCCGCCATCATCTCGGCCCCGGTAGGCGCCGTCACCCCGTCGCGCAGGGCGTCTACGCGCACGGCGCGGGGAAGCACGCTATTCGGCATCCTCTATCCCCTTCCGTTCGAAGAACCTGAGCACCTCAATCGGGTTGATATCGGCCTTGCACGCCTTGACGCAGCGGCCGCATCCCACGCACAGCATGCGGTCGTGCGTGACGAAAAAGCCGTTGAGCTTGTGGTACATGCGGTGACGCACCCGGTTGCGCCCGTCGGGGCGGAAGTTGTGACCGCCCGTGACCGTGGCGAAATCGGGGTTCGTGCACGCGTCCCACACGCGGCGGCGCACGCCGCGAACCCCGTCGGGATCGAGCTCGTCGCGGATATCGAAGCAGAAGCACGTCGGGCATACGGCCGAGCAGGCCGTACACGACAGGCAAGCTCCACCGAGTTCTTCCCAGTACGGATCCTTGTGGAAGGCGTCCATGAGCATGGACACGTCCTCGATGGCGGGGATGTCGGGGTTGAAGGCCGCTTGGCGGCGCCGGGTGGCATGGCGCAGGGCCACGCGCTCCTCGTCGGTCGCTTCACGCGGGCTGCAGGCGGCTTCCAAGATGTTGGCGGCCTCGACACTTGCGATGCTGACCAGGTATTTTCCGCCGATGTCCTGCAGAAACAGATCGTAGCCGAAACGCGCCTCGTCAGTACCCCACAATCGGCAGAAGCAGGTGTCGTCGGGCATGCAGCTCACCCCGACCACGAGCGTCGCCACGCGGCGCGCCCTGTAGTACGGATCGGGATAGCGGCCGTCCTTGAACACAAGGTCGAGCCGGTTTATGGCGTTGATGTCGCATGCATGGATCCCGAAGATGACGCGCGGTTCCACCTCGATGACGAAGTCCTCCACCAGATTCGTGCGCGCATCGAAACGCATAAGCGGCTCGTCTGCGGGGAGCAGGTACTTCTTAGGAGACGAGAACGTCATCGAGTAGTCGAGATCGATGTCCTCCGCGCGCTCGATGCGCGCGAACGCATGGCCCGACCCCTTGCGCACCGGAGCCACGACCTCGTAGGACTCCATGAACGCCTCGACAAGCGCGGGAAGCTCGCCTGCGTCTATGATGCGATAGAGCATAGCCCCTCTTTCTCGTCCTCGGCGCGGCCGCAGTACCCACCTCCGAGCGGCCGCAGCGTCCACTTCCGAGCGGTCGCAGTACCCACCTCCGAGCAGCCGCAACGCCCACCCCCGAGCGCCCGCCGCACATGCCTGCATCACCGCAGCCGATGTACCGCACGAACCGAAAAAGCGGGCGCATCCGCATCGAAGGAGGCCCGCTTTTACGTTTTCAAAAACCGCCTCGGCGAAACGGAACGCGGCGCCGGAGCTCTTACGCGAAGAAGATACCGATCTCACGCTCGGCCGACTCCGGGGAATCGGACCCGTGAATGACATTCTCGTCCATAACGAGGCCGAAATCGCCGCGAATCGTGCCGGGGGCGGCATCGGCCGGGTTGGTGGCGCCCATGAGGGTGCGCACCTTGGCTACGGCGCCCTCGCCGGAGACGACCATCTTCACCACAGGACCGGAGGTGATGTAGGCAACGAGGTCCTCGTAGAATGGCTTGCCCTCGTGCTCGGCATAGTTCGCCTTGGCCTGCTCAAGCGTGACCATGCCGAGCTCCATGCGCTCGATGGAAAGGCCCGCACGCTCGAAGCGGTTGACGATCTCGCCGATGTGGCCGTTGCGCACGCCGTCGGGCTTGATCATGGTGTAGGTCTTCTGGATTGCCATGGATGGTCCTTTCTGCTCAGCGGCGCCGAGCGGGTCCTGTTTAATTTTGACTTGCGAAATATAACTCGATGCCAGCGATTTTCCAACCGATTGCATCGCGCACGAGCGCGATCTTGTACTGCGTCTCGCCACCTGCAGCCGTGGTGACCGTAGCGTAGACGGTCGAGGAAGCGGCGGAGCGGTCCACCCCGTCGACGGCGACCGTGGCCCCTTCGGGCACGATCTCGAGCGCGGCGGTGATGTCGTCGTCGCTCATGTTGGAAGCGAACAGCGAGGTCTTGGCCGCCTGCGGATCGGCGAACAGCTGGGACACGACCGTTTCCTGAGTGGGGTAGCCGTACCCCTGCAGATAGAGCACGATAGCCGCCCCGAACGCCAGGACCACGACCAGAATGAACGCGACCAGGATCTTCAGACCCACGCTGCGGCGCTTACGGTCCTGTCTGGCCACACCGCGCGACCACTGCTCGAGCTCTTCGTCGGTGGCGTTGAAGAAACGGTCCTCACCGCCCTCGTAAATCTGGTCGTCGTACGCGTCGGCGTAGTAGTACGAGTCGGACGTGTCGTCTTGACCGTACGAGTCGGCTTCGGAGAAAGCGTCCGTGGGAGTCGTTACGACATCGAGGCCGGAGGTGTCTGCCGGAAGCGCAGGGAGCACCTGCGTGACCTCGGCCGCCCCCTGGGAGACGGCTGCCACGGCGCGCTGGTAGTCCACGCTGGCCGAAGCCGACAGAAAGTACGTCTTGTCGGCGATGGATTGCTCGAAGGCATCGACGGCCTTTTGCATCTGGCCGCAGGCGACGTAGGCCTGCCCGAGGCTCGCGTGCATCTTGTTGCGTACGTTCGGAAGCATCTCGAATTGCAGAGCGCTCTCGTAGGAGGCCACCGCATCGGCGGGGCGATCGAGAGCCATGAAGCAGACTCCAAGGTTGAGCAGGGCCTTCGTGGGATCGGGGTTCGTCTCGTCGAGAGCGGCCTCGCGGAAGGCCACGCCGGCCTCGGCCGACTTGCCCTTCTTGAGCAGGGCGTTGCCCATAGCCGTATAGGCCTTGTAGGGCGTGAGGTACTTGCCGTCCGACACCGCGATCTCGAAATGCTTCACCGCGTCGTCGAAGTCATGGAGCGCGGCGTAGGCCATGCCCATGTTGTAGTTCACGGCACCGCACGCATCGTAGGCGGTATCCCCCGCCGCCTGTTGGTAGGCCTGGATGGCCTCCTCGTAGTTCTTGAGCTTCGTCAGGCAGTTGCCGATACGATGGTACAACAGCCCCATCTCGCCCGGGCCGAGCGGATCGGAGGAATCCTGCAGGCAGGCCGTGTACAGGCCCAAGGCGCTGTGGTAATCCTTCGCCTCGACTGCCGCTTTAGCCCGCTGGAATAAATCGTTGTTCATAGGTTTCCTTACGTTTCGCCGCCGGGGCGGCCAAGGAGGCTATTCGGCCGCGTTCTCGATTTCGATATGCTCGATCACATCGCCAGCGCGCAGCTTGCCGATAACGTCGAGACCTTCGATGGTCTGGCCGAACACGGTGTAGCCCGAGTCGAGCATGGGCTGGGCACCCAGGCAGAAGTAGAACTGCGAGCCGGCCGAATCGGGGTTCTGGGAGCGTGCCATGGCTAACGTGCCGTCCTCATGTACGTTGTTGGGGTTCGTGCGGTACTCGGCCTTGATGGAATACCCCGGACCGCCCGTGCCGAGGCCCGAGTAGGGGCTGCCGGCCATCTGGGTCACTTCCTCGCCGGAGTACTTCTTGGTGTTGGGATCGCCGCCTTGGATGACGAAACCGGGAACGTAACGGTGGAACTTCAGGTCGTCATAGAAGCCCTTCTGGGCAAGCTCGACGAAGTTGCCCACGTGGATAGGGGCATCCTTGCCGGCGAGCTGGACGCGAATCGTGCCCTGCGACGTGGTGAGGACGGCGATCTCGTTGCCCGTGGGCTGGTATTCGGGGGTATACAATGCCATATCGGCGGTCTCCTTTTCTACAGCGAAGGCGCGAGCGCGGTTCATGCCGAGGGGGCGCCCCATCTCACAGATGCGACGATTGTAGCAGGTAGGGCCGTACAGCCGTGAAAAACCTTACAACATTCACCTGCTCGCGGCGCACCCGGGCGCGTCGGGGCGCCGCGCGGGCGGGCGAGCGATAAGCGCCCCCTCAACCGGCAACGGCTCTTTCGGCGGATGCCGTACGCTCGCGGGACGGGTCGAGACGGAAAGCGCCAGCGGCCCCGGGAGCGGGCGGATGCCGTACGCTCGCGGGGCTGGCAGACCGATGAAGTACGTGCACTCGTTCCCGCCGGCGGACGCCGTACGCCCACGGGACGGGCGCTAGCGCGGGATCAGGATGGAAACGCACTCGACGTGGTAGGTCTGCGGGAACAGATCGACCGGCTGCACGCTCGCCAGTTCGTATCCGCATTGCGCGAAGCGGGCCACATCGCGCGCCCAGGTAGCGGGATCGCAGCTCACGTACGCGACGCGGGAAGGATGCGCCGCCGCAATATCGCTCGGAACGCTTTCCGCCAGACCGGCGCGGGGCGGGTCGACCACGAGCGCGTCGAGGCCCTCGAGCTCGGAGAGCTCACGAGCGGCGTCACCGCCCACAACCTCGACCTCCACGCCGTTGAAGTCGGCGTTGAAGCGCAGGTCGCGCACGGACGACCCGGCTGACTCTATGGCAATGACATCGGCACCGGCCGCAGCGAGCGGGATGGAGAACGTGCCGCCGCCCGCATACAGATCGGCCACGAAGGCGCCGGACACGTCGCCGAGACCGTTCAGCACCTCTTCGATCAAATGCTGCGCTTGGGCCGTGTTCACCTGGAAAAACGACGGCGCTTGGGTCGAGAACGTGAAATCGCCCAGCTTCTCGCGCCAGTATCCCCGACCGGCAAGGATTTCCACCCCCTTGATCTTGCGCGCTTTGCCCGGGTCGGCCATGACGCGCACGATGCTCGTCGCCTTGCACGTCGTTCCCAGCGTTTTAGCGAACAGCGCGCGCGGAAACGGTCCAGGCGGCGTCCACAGCGCGATTTCAAACTCGCCGGTGGCGAGGCTGTGGCGCACGCCGACACGGTAGATACCGAAGTCCTGGTTGCCCTGGGCGAAGCGGATGGCCCCGCGCAAGGCCTTGGGGATGCGCTGCACGATCTTGTGGACAAGAAGCGTGCTGTCGACCGAGACGAGCTCGTGCGTTCCCTCACGAAAGAAGCCCAGGTCGAAGCGGCCGCGCTCATCGGTAGCCGCACCCAACTCGAGCTTGTTGCGGTACCCCCATTCGCGGCGCGAGGGGATGCAGGAAGCGACCAGCTCTTCTGCGCAGGCGGGTTCGAAGTGCGCCGTGCGGACGAGCTGCGACACCACGTTGTCGCGCTTGGAGACAAGCTGGCAGGCGTACGAGAGGTGCTGCCAGGGAGCTGCGCCCGATACCTGGT
>CAUVMU010000099.1:0-6087 GCA_963552775.1 uncultured Eggerthellaceae bacterium
CCGAGGGACATTATGTCGGTAAGTCGCCGTTCACGCAACGGTTATTGCGAAAATCGGGCCGGCGCCCCAGTTGCAGTCGGGCGGACGGTACGAAGACGGGCTTCTGCGGTAGGTTTTGACCCGATTTCGGGTCTGTAGGGGCACGCACCAACCGCCGCCGACCGCATCGCCCGTGCCGCACGACGGGAGGGGGTCGTGGTACACTGAATGCGTTTTGTATCCGAGCGAGGTCCGTGTATGGCGTTGAATTTCGATATGCGCGCATATGGGAAGCGCGACGAGGTCTACGGGGCGCGCCGTCATGTGGTGGCGCCTGCAGCCCCTACGGCCTGCGCAGATGCGCCTGCCTATGAGGACGAGCCTGCGGCGGATCCTATCGCCGTCGGGCGTTCCTTCGTCTTCGAGGCGCCCGACGGTGCTCGCTACCGCTGTGCGGATGAGGGCTCTTTCATCCGTATCGAGCAGTGCCTTCACGCGTGCGGTGACATCGTGCTCCCGTCTTTCATAGAAGGCCGACCTGTGACCGAGCTGGCAGCCGGGGCCTTCTTCGGCAACGCAGACGTGCGCTCCGTCGTCCTCGCCTCGCCGCTCGCTTCCGTCGGCAACCGGGCCTTCGACGGCTGCGCATCTTTGGAGCGCCTTGAGTTCCCGTCCGACCTCGACCGTTTCGACATCTCATGGGTGCGCCGTTGCGCGCGCCTCGCGTACCTGACGCTTCCCGGCGCCGCTTCGTCGCTGCCGCCGGGGTTGTTCGCCGCAAGCCATCTGAAGGTCCTGGCCATAGGCCCGGCGATGCGCGAGGTTTCCGCCGAAGCCCTTGCGGGCTCGAAGCTCGAGCGTATCGAGGTGCACCCGGACAACCCTTGGCTGGAGACCGACGGCTTCGGTCTGTTCGAAAAGGGGTTCGAACGCCTGATCTCGCTTGCGGTCCCTGTGGAGCGCTACGAGGCTCCTGCAGGCTGTCGCGTTATCGGGCGCAGGGCGTGCGCCGATAACGAATGCCTGCGCAAGATAGCGCTCCCGAACACGGTTGAGCGCGTCGAGGCTTTCGCCTTCGCCTCTTCGCGCCTCGAGTGCTTCGACGCGCCGGAATCTTTGCGCGAAATCGGCCAGAAGGCGTTCTTCTGCTGTTCCCGGCTCGAGGATGCGCGGCTTAACGACGGGTTGCTCTCGATCAAGGAAGGCGCTTTCGCGCGCTCGGGGCTGCGACGTCTGAAGATTCCTGCAAGTGTGGAGGAGCTGCGCGGGCAGGTTTTCTCGAACACGCCGCTCGTCTGCGCGGGCGCGGGAGCGACGCTGCTCGTCGACCCGGAGAACACCGTGCTGCACCTCGACGCGGCGGGCGCGCTCTATCGGCGCGGCTCGCATGGCTTCGTACTCGTTGAGATGCTCGCGTCCGATACTAAGACCTGCTTCGTCATGCCCGGGACCGTCGCCATCGCACCGCGCGCCTTCGTGCGCCACGCGGCCATCCGTGACGTCGTGCTTCCGGAGGGGCTGCGGCGCATAGGGGCCTCGGCTTTCAGAGGATGCCGCGCCCTTGCGCACGTGCGCTTCCCGACAACGCTCGAAGTGGTGCAGGACGAGGCCTTCTACGAGTCCGGCCTGCGCAATCTTCACCTGTCGTCTGCTTTCGTCGAGGCGGGGAAGAACGCGTTCCTCACGCATGGGACGAACCGCAACACCGAACCTCCT
This sequence comes from uncultured Eggerthellaceae bacterium, assembly GCA_963552775.1. GTDB lineage: Bacteria > Actinomycetota > Coriobacteriia > Coriobacteriales > Eggerthellaceae > CAUVMU01. Next base: position 1,696 of record CAUVMU010000099.1, read on the forward strand.
TCGCTGTGCGACGTGCGCGTCGATGCCGGCTGCGCACGCTATTACCTCGCTTCGGGCCTGCTGTGCGAGCGGGGCGCAGACGGACGTTCCCGTGCGCTGCTCTATGTCGGTCCCGAAACCGACGTGGTCGTTCCCCACGAGGTCGACCGCATCGCCCCGTACGCGTTCATCGGCGTGCGGGGCGTGCGCTCGCTCTACCTGCATAAGGGGGTGCGCGAGATCGGCATTGCGGCGTTCTCCATCGGCGAGCGCATCGGCCAGGTGACCGTCGAGCTGGAAGCCCCGGTAAGCGGATGTGCGGAGATGGTGCTCGAATATCCCGAGGGCCTGCTCGGCGAGCGCGCGCTCGCGCTCGCGTTCACCGAGGGCCGCCCGAGCATCGAGATGCTGTGCTATTATCGCGACGATGCGCTGCTGTTCATGCGCGACGTGCACGAACGCTCCCGCATGATCCTCGAACGGCTCGCGCGCCCGCTGTTCCTCGACCCTGTCGTGCGAGAGCGCTGCGAGCAGTCCATCCACCGCAATCTGACGGAAATCTGCCGCCAGTTCGCGGCGCGCAACTACCGGAAAGGATTCGATTTGCTCGTGGACCTGGGCTTCGTCGACGCCGACAACATCGTGCGCATCGTGGACGAAGTGAACCGCGCGGGCGACGTGGCCATGAGGGGCTATCTGCTGGAATTGAAGCGCCTCCGTTTCGGTACGCGGGCCGTCGATTTCGATTTGTAGGAGGTGCACGGTGGCGAAACCCCCTGAAGAGCCGCTCGCGCCCGCTGAGGCAGATTCGGCGAGCGCGGCCTCGATCGACCTTTGCGGGTCTGCGGGTCGTTCGGCTACGTCGCCTCAGTCCGCAGGCGGGCCGTACCGTGTCGACGCCGAGCGCATCGAAGATTTGGCGCGCGAAGCTCTCGACGAATGCCGTGCCTCGCTTATGATGGCCTTCCGGTTCCTCGACACGGCCTTATGGCGCATGCCGCTCGAAGCTGCGCCGAGCGCCTCCGCGCTTTCAACCGACGGGCGAGCCCTGTTCTTCGACCCGATCGTCACGTTGGTGCGCTACCGCGATTCCCCTGACGAACTGCTGCGCGATTACCTGCATCTTATTCTTCACTGCGTGTTCCACCATCCTTTCGACGAGCGCCACCCCCATCACGAGGCCTGGTCGCTTTCGTGCGACGTAGTGGCCGAGACCATCGCGCTTGAAATGTGCGCTCGCCGTTATTCCTCTCCGGGCGACGCGGCCCGCCGCGAGGCGGCCTCGCACCTGCGTCTTCTTGCCGGCTCGCTCGTCCCGCTGAAGCTCTACCGGCTTTTCGACCGCGCGCTGCGCAGCCCGCAGGAAGCGAGCGCGGTCGGGCTGCCCGCAGCGCAGCTGCGCGAGATGGCCCTGCTGTTCGCCCGCGACGGGCACGAGCGCTGGGCGAGCAACGCCTCGTCCGAAGGCTCGCAAACCCCTCGTGAGACCCCTGAGGCAACCGAGCTTGCCGAGAAGTCGGATGAGGGTGACGGCGAGGACGCCGAGCCCGAGCGCGCGCCGTCGCTTTCCGCGGTCGGTTCCGGCGATGACGAGGAGCCACGCGATTCGACCGACGCGCAAAGCGACCGACCCGATTCCGACGACGCCTCAGCCGCCTCGCCGCCTTCCTCCGATGACGAAGCCGACGAGCAGGTGTCCGAGGATACGAACGAAGGCTCTGCCGACGCTGCTGAAGCTTCGTCGGACACAGGAGCCGGAGCAGGGGAGGGTTCCTCTGCGGATGAGGAGGACGACACCGACGAACAGGCTTGGAAGGACGAGGCGCGCCAGATCGAGATGGACCTGGCCACGTACTCGCGCGCCTGGGGAGACGAGGCGGACGCGCTTATGGCGAACCTTGCCCTCGCAACGCGCACGGCCTGCAACTATGCCGATTTTCTCAAGCGATTCTGCACGATGGCCGAGGATCTGCGCGTAAACGACGACGAGTTCGACTATATCTTCTACACGTACGGGCTGCGCCTGTACGGCTCCATGCCGCTGATCGAGCCGCTCGAGTACCAGGAGACGAACCGCGTGCGCGAGTTCGTCATCGCCATCGACACTTCGGAATCGTGCGAGGGCGACCTCGTGCGTTCCTTCGTCTCGCGTACGTACGAGATCCTTAAAGAATCGGAGGCGTTCGGCGACACGGTCAACGTGCACATCGTCCAGTGCGACGCGCGCGTGCAGGCGGACACGAAGATCTCATCGCTCGAGGAACTCGAAACCTACCGTGACGACTTCTGGATCCGGGGATTGGGCGGAACCGATTTCCGCCCGGTCTTCGCGTACGTATCCGATCTGATCGACAAAGGAGAGTTCGCGGATCTGCGCGGGCTCGTCTACTTCACGGACGGGCTCGGAACCTTCCCGAGCGACCCACCGCCTTACGATACGGCCTTCGTGTTCGTGGACAGCGAGGGCGCGCGCCGCCACGTACCCCCCTGGGCTATGAAGGTCGTAATGGACGAAGATCAGATACGCGAGCTGTAGCGATCGCGTGCGAACGAAAGGGAAACGATGAACATAGCAGAGGCGAAGCAGCAGATCAAAGACACCGTCGAGGCCTACCTCGCCCGCGATGAGGCAGGGGTGCACCGCATAGCGCCGTCGCGCCAGCGCCCGTTGTTCTTGCTCGGAGCACCGGGAATCGGGAAGACCGCCATCATGGCCCAGATAGCCCAGGAGCTCGGATGCGGCCTCGTGTCCTACTCCATGACGCACCATACGCGCCAGAGCGCGCTCGGCCTGCCGTTCATCGTCCACCGCGCTTACGGCGGCGAGGAGTTCGACGTGTCCGAGTACACCATGAGCGAGATCGTGTCGGCGGTCTACGACTACCAGGAGGAGCACGATGTGCGGACGGGCATCCTGTTCCTTGACGAGATCAACTGCGTATCGGAGACGCTGTACCCCTCTATGCTGCAATTCTTGCAGTTCCAGACATTCGGTCGCCATCGCGTGCCCGCCGATTGGGTGATCGTGTGCGCGGGGAACCCGCCCGAGTACAACAAGTCGGTGCACGAGTTCGACATCGTCACGCTCGACCGTTTGCGCAAGATAGAGGTCGAGCCCGATTACGCCGCCTGGAAGGCCTACGCCTCCAACGCGGGCGTCCATCCGGCAATCATGTCGTTTATCGAGGTCAAGCGCGACTGCTTCTACTCGGTCGAGTCGACGCCTTCGGGCAAGCGCTTCGTAACGGCGCGCGGCTGGGACGACCTCTCGGAGACTATGACGCTGTTCGAGGAGATGGGCAAGCCCGTCGACCGCGGGCTTATCGCGCAGTTCCTTCAGGACGATGAGATAGCCGATCGCTTCGCCGCGTACTACGACCTGTTCAACAAGTACCGCTCCGATTACCAGGTCATGCGCATCCTCGACGGGAAAGCGACCCCCGATATCGTCTCCCGCGCCCAGGCGGCGGCCTTCGACGAGCGCCTGGCGCTGCTCGGCCTTCTGCTCGACGCGCTCGGGAACTCCCTCGGCGCAGCTCTTTCCCGCGAGGCGGTCGTGCTCGAACTACGCGATATGCTGCGCGAGGCGAAATTGACCCTGCTGGCGGGAGGCTCGCTTTCCGAAACGCTCGGCGCCTCCCTGACTGCCCGTGAGAAGCGCTTGGCAAAGGCCGAGACGGACGGGACGCGCGCCGTTGAGAAGCTGCGCGTCGAGCGTTTGGCGATCGAGGCCGCGAAGCGTCTCTGCGCGCAGTGCGAGCTCGCGCGGGCGCTTTCGGGCGAGGAGGCGTTCGACGTCCTCAACGCCGAGTACCGCGGCGAGGTCGCGACGGTCGAACCGCTCGGCCGGGCCGCCTCCGAGCAGCTCGAGCGGGCGTTCGCGTTCGTGGAGGACGCTTTCGATTCCGGCCGAGAGATGCTCGTGTTCGTGACCGAACTGACGGCAAGACGAACGACGTCCCAGTTCATAAACCGCTTCGGCAGCGATGCGTACTACCGTCACAACAACGATATCATGGTCGACGACCGTCGGCGCAACCTCGTCTCGCGCATCGGGGAGCTCGACCTGGAAGGCGCCTCCGCACCGAACCCGTCGCCTGCCCGCAGCAGTGCTCCCGAGCCTCCGCTCCCTGCAGGCGTTTCCTCGGCGGAGAGCTCGCCCGCCCCGCTTGAGCGGGTAGACGGCGACGCTCTGGCGACGTACTACCGCGAGGCGCAGTTCGAATTCGGTTTCTCGAGCCTATGCAAGATGACCCTGCCCGACAACCTGCTTGGAAAGACGGTGCTCGATGTCGGCTGCCGACGCGGCAAGGGCGTTTTCAAGCTTTCGGCGCGCGTGGGCGATACAGGGCGCGCCATCGGAGTCGATTGGACGCCCGAACATATAGCCGAGGCGACTTCGCGCATGGAACG
>CAUVMU010000100.1:0-6074 GCA_963552775.1 uncultured Eggerthellaceae bacterium
CCTTCCTCAAACCCTCCCCGTAGCGGTCGACAAGGCACTGCCGAACGTTACGCGAGCCGAGGTCCGGGTTGTCGACGAGCAATTCGAGGATGCCGCGGATGTGATCGAGCAGGCGTTTTGAGTAGATGCCCGAGAGCGCGTATACGAACTCATCGGAGATGCGCAGGTTCTTAGGCACGATGCCTCCGAAGCCCTGACGCCTTTTCGAACGCATCGTCGATCGAGGTGGAGAATCTACCGGCTTCGATATCGGCCGTCCCGCGACCGACTGCGTCGAGCAAACGCGCTTCGTACGCAGCGTCCTCGCGTTCGTCGGCAAGACGCCTCTCGAACGCCTCTTCGCTCGTGAACACGAACCCGGATCCTCCCTGTTCTGTAATGCGCACGATAGTGCTGCGCGCCGCTTCCTTCACCTGCGCCGTATTTCGCTGCAGCGCGGTCATCGAATAGATGGGCTCCATGCGCATACCTCTTTCGTTCGTATGATTATCTGTTGTTTTAGCAGTATATCATACGCATAGTTTATCGCATTTTGGTAAGCGAAAGCAAAGGATCGCGGGGGCAAGCGGCACGGGCGGCGGGGCACGGGAGGCAGGGCACGTCCACGCTCCTCGACCGCCCATCCCGGTCGACAGAATTCGCGCGCTTTACGCGTCGGTCTTGCCGTCTTCGGCCATGATGCCGCCCGCAACCATGTAGCCGCCCACGAACGCCAGACCGAGATCGGCGTACATGCCGGTCAGAGGTTTACCGGCCGCATTGCCGTCGCCCGCCGAGCCGCCTGCAGTATGCCAACCGGCGTACAGGCCGGGAATAGCCTCTCCCGAAATGGAGATCACCTGCATGTGCGGGTTCACGCGCAGACCGGTCTTCGACCCGAACACATGGCCGCCGAGCTTCGCGCCGTAAAACGGCGGCTCATCGATCTTGATGAGCCACTCGGCCGGATACTTGTACGAAGCCGCGTAATCCTCGCCCGCCTCGCAAGCGGCGTTCCACTTCTTAACGGCCTCGGTGAGCATGCCCTCGCCCAGCCCCAGCTCGTGCTCGAGCTCGGCCACCGTGTCGCACTTCTTGATGGCACCGCCCTCGATCATGAGATCGAACCCGGTATGCCAGTCGCGCAGCCATTCGGGCACGCGGTCGATATAAGGGTCGTCGGGCGCCACGATCTTCGCCTTGCGGCAGATAACCTGACCGAAGAAGTTCGAGGTCACCAGTTCGTCGAACTTGGAGTCGAAGCACACGAACGTCTTGCCGCCCGGCTGAGCCATCTCGATGCCCGCCGTGTCGCACAAGCCCGCAGACGAAGGCGAGGCTTCGGTAGTGTACGGGAAGCTGCGCGCCGACGTGGAGATGTAGGGCACGCGCTCGCCGTTGTTGTTGATGCGCAGCCATGGCTGGCGCAGCGCCTGATTGCCGTCCTTGTTGATGTGGCAGTCCATCTCGGTGTCGTACTCTTCGTAGTCGTGCCACCACACACCGCCGTCGAAGGCGCCCGTCGAGTCGAGGCCGGCGATGTCGGCGCCCACGCCCTGGCCCATGCGGATGCACTCGCCTGTGCCGTTCGGTGGCGTGGCGATGTTGGCGATGCCGGCGAGGCAGGTCGCGGAGTACTTCGCCATCATGGCGCGGTTGACCTCCATGCCGCCGGCGGTGAGCACCACCGCGCGCGTGCCCTTCACGAACTTCTCGGCGCCGCCCGTGGTCACCTTAACGCCCACGACGGCCTTCCCGTCGAGCACGAGCGCTTCGACCGGGCAGCTCACACGGATATCGACCCCGGCTGCTTCGGCCGTTTCAGCCAACTGCTGGAACGGGATGAGATTCACGTTGATGCCGTTCGTGGGCGTGGACATACCCTCCCACTCGAGCAGGCCCGCACCAGCTGGCGAGGGGTTCATGGGCACCCATTTGGCTCCGGCCTTCTCGTTCATCCAGTCGATGCACTTGGGGCCCTCGACGGCCATGGCGCGCATAAGCTCGGGGTCGCCGCTCATCTGCTGGCAGTCGAGCATGAACTCCACGATGTTGTCGACGTCGTAGGGATAGCTCGGGTAGGCCCACTGCTTCTCCTCGGCCTGCTTATGACCGCCGAAGTTCGAGAACACGGACGAGTGCTTCGAATTGCCGCCCGTCTCCTCGTTACGCTCGAGCATGATTACCTTGTAGCCCGCCTGGGCAAGGCGGATGGAGGCGTTCATGCCGCCCGCGCCCGAGCCCACGACCACGATGTCGAACTCCTCGTCCCACTTCGAAGGGGGGTCGACCGGGTCGATGGGGGCGCTTGCCGCCTCGAATGCGGCACGGGCCTTATCGAGAGCGCTCTGCTGTCCGCCCGCCGCCTGTTGCGACGCAGGCTGGCCGCATCCGGCAAGACCTGCCAGGCCGGCGGCTCCGCCCATGAGCGCGGCGCCCTTGAGAAAGCTTCTGCGATCGAGTTCCATGGTTTTCCTCCTTGCAATCCCCATGCAAACGTACCGTCGTTTCGCCGGATAAGCGGATTGGGCATCTTGTTCCTGCAGATCTACGCCCTATCCCCATGCAAACGTACCGTCGTTTCGCCGGATAGGGCGCGAAACAGAAACCCGCTCCTTATCCCCTGATGAGACGGCTTCCCTGCGCTATCCTACCGTGCGGAGGCGAGGCGCGCCTGTAGGGGCTTTACGGTCATTGCAGGTTTATGTACCTCCCTGTAGGTTTTTCTGCATCGGTGTCGGATTATTGAAACGATAGGCTTTCCCCTGCATATGGTATATGCTGAAAAACATCGCTTTCGAACAGAGGAGCGCCATGAACATCCAGCATCTCGAAGAATTCCTCGTCCTCGCCCGCGAGCTGAACTACTCGGCCGCGGCGCAGCGGTCCTATATCGCGCGCGCCACCCTTGTCGAGCACATCGCCGACTTGGAAAAGGAACTCGGTTGCAACCTGTTCTCGAAGGAGAACGGACACCTGACGCTCACGCCGATCGGGCGGCGCTTCGTAAGCACCGCTTCCCAGCTGACGGCTGACGTGCGCGCCATCGTGGAGGAGTACTGCGGACTCGCCGGCAACTTCCTGTCCGTGCGCATCGCTGCCACGAACCTCCCCTGGATCGAAACGAGCCTCCCTCACGCGCGCCGAGCCGTACAGGAGTCGCACCCCGAGAAGGTCATCGAGATCATGTCGGTACCCGGCGCGGCGAGCACCGTGAACGCCCTGCTCGACGGAAGCAACGACATCGTCGTGGCAGGCCGCAAGCGCTGGCGGGAGAAGGAGGGTATCGGCGAGCGGCTGCTCGACCAGGGAATCGAGGGATTCCTCATCCAAACCGAGGCCATCAAGTTCCTCGTTACCGAAGGGAATCCCCTGTTCGCGCGCGAGCACGTGACCGCACGCGACCTCGACGGGACAACGCTTGTGGCCCCTCCCGATATTTACGAGGCCTACGTGCGCGACGGCGTTGTGGAGCATTTCGCGCAGAAAGGTGCGCGCGTGGCGCTCGCCCCACTCGCGCTCGGGGACCACTTCGAGTATTTCAACTCCGATTTCGATCGCCAGGTCGGCGTCGTTCCGAGCACGCTCGAACCACGCTTCGGCATCGACTGCCGCGAAGAGTGCCGCACGTTCAACCTCGACGACCTCGATTTCGTAACCGACTTCTACCTGCTCTACCGCATCACGTTCCTACAGGACGAAACGGCGCGTCTGCTCATCGACGAAATGAAACGGGAGGCGACCTCCTAGGAAGCCGCCTCCCGTTCGAAGCGAGAGTCGAGCCGGACAGGTTAGAACTGCAGTGCGCAGGTGAATCCCGACCAGGAAAGCGGGTCGGTATTGCGCACGCGCGTTCCCGGCATGGGTGCGTGCACGTACGGAACGCCACCGTAGCCGACCGCGATGCCCACGTGGCCGCGGCGGTACAGCACGTCGCCCGGGCGCGCCTCGGACACGGGAACGCGGTTGGCGGCTACAGCGTAGAGCGACTCGGTCTGATGGGGCAGCGAAACGCCGATCTGCAGGTAAGCCCAGCGCACGAGACCCGAGCAGTCGAACGTGTCCGGACCTTCGGCACCCCACACGTACTCGCAGCCTATCCGATCGAGCGCATAGCCCACTACGGAGTCATAGGTCCCCACGGGTCTGGTCGGCTGCCCCGGATTGTCGCCCAGCTCCAACTGTCGCTGGCGCTCCTGCTCGCGGGCCGCCTCCTCGGCGGCGGCGGCAGCGGCCGCAGCCTGCTCCTGCTCGAGCAGCTCGCGCGCCTCCTCGTCGAGCGCGTTCATGAGTTCGGTCGCTTCGGCAATACGCGCGTTGGCCTCGTTAAGGATTTGCTCGGCCTCGACGGCCTTCTCCGACGCGATCGCCTCCTGGCGCGCGTACTCGTCCCTCGAAGCCTGAAGCTCCTCGCGCAGCTCCCTCGTTTCGGCAACGAGGCGCGCGTCGTTCTCGTTCAGCTGACCGAGCAGGTCCCAGTTCTGCGTGAACTCCTCGAACGAGGTCGCCCCGAGCACGAAGTCGAGGAAGCCCGTCGGACCCGTGCGGTACATGCTGTTGACGCGGGAACCGAGGCGGTCCTGCAACTCTGCGATACGCTCGTTGGCCGCATCTATCTTGACCTGCTCCGCTTCCATCGCGGCCTCGGCGGCCTCCTGCTCCTCAAGGGCGGCGTAGTAGGTGTTCGCAGCCTGCTCCAAATCCGCCTGCAGCGAAACCAGCTGGTTGCGCACGGCGTCTGCTTCTGCTTGCTTTTCGGCTGCCGAGACGGCAAAGGCATGTCCGGGGTTCATAACCATCACCGCACCGAAAAGGGCGGCCCCTCCCACGAACGCTCGTCTACTCAGCCCGTTTATCTGTTCGCTCATTCGTTACCTCCAGACCGAACATTGTGTATGTGTCGAGACGATATGGGCGCTTATGTTAGCACGGCCTTTTCGCAATTTGGTTGCAACGAAACCTTCTTCCATAAGGCCAGGTAAATGCATGCGAAAAAGTAGTCGTTTTATGAAACGACCCTCCATAACTGCGTTTTATGCCCGAAGAGGGGCAGAGCGAACGCCGAGAGGCCCATCGTCAGAACGCGTGCTCGCATACGGGAGCCGATAATGAAATTGCCGAAGGTGATTCCAACAACAATGACCGATTCGCTGCTCATGTATGTCGTTTTCAACTTCAGAAAGAGAGGCCATCGGCTTTCTCAAGCGCAAGACGCACTGTAATTGGGTGCGTTTTTCGGTTCGGCCGCCATGTCTTCTGCTTTCTTGCACCTACCTTCTCGACAGGCCCTTGTCCTTGTAGAGCAGGTAGACGAAACAGCCCGCCGCAGCAACAAGCGGACCGGCAAGGAGCGCCGCCATGCCGCCCGCGAGACCGGCAAACGTAAGAACACAGCCCGCAACCGCTACGACACCGAGTACGGTCCAATCGCGTGCCGCAAAGCCGACGCCTTCGCGGAGGTATTTCGCTAGCAGGAACAGGCACAGGAAGAACACGGCTATGGCAGTCGCCCCGATTCCACATACCGCAAGCGTGGGCTCAGGTTCCTCGACAAGCAGGTTCAAACTCACGGTGAACAGGTTCACCGCAATGACGATGAAGAAGTGGCAGTAAATCAGGCGCAGGCCACGCCGGAGCTGGCGGTGCTCGACGAGATTGTGCATGAAGACGACGTAGCAGCCGAATAATAGCACCACGACAGAAAACGTCATGAGCGACACGGTTCCGAACCCGAAATGTTCGGCAACCTCAGCTACGGTGACGACCGCCTCACCGAACGGGATAATGGTGATGAGCTCGAAGCGCTCCGCCAAGTGCGGAAAACTTATAAGCGACAGGTCAAGGGAAGTGCCATGGTTCACAACCGCCGGCCCGAATATGCCGTAGAAGATAGCCGCGACATCGAGCGCAAGCACAATTTGCGGATCAATCACAGCAGATGCGCACGCCACCGCCAGATACACGGCGCACACGGGCAGCAGCGTCTTCAGCGCGAACGACGCCATCCCCCGCGCTGAAACCCCCTCGCGAAGCCGCAGGACGTAGAGCAGCGCCACCGTACCCAGAATGACGAACATCGCGGCATTGAACTCGGG
>CAUVMU010000101.1:0-6054 GCA_963552775.1 uncultured Eggerthellaceae bacterium
CAGGCAGATGCCGAACACCGGCACCTTACCGAGCAAACGTTCCACCTGAGTGTACGTTCCGGAAACCGCATCGGGGTCGCCCGGACCGTTCGAGAGGAACACCCCGTCGGGGCTGAGTGCAAGCACGTCGTCGGCAGGCGTGTCCCACGGCACGACCGTCACATCGCAGCCGGCCCGCACGAGGCCCTCGAGAATGGAGCGTTTGACGCCGCAGTCGTAGGCAACGACCCGTTTCGAGGGCGCGGGGCAGGGCGCGAGCGCAAAGCTCTTGCTCGCGGGCAGATCGGCCGGGCCGAAACTGTGCGCGCTGGCGCAGGAGACCGTCCGCGCAAGGTTCACGCCGACGATCGATTCGCTCGCGCGCACCTTGGCGAGCAGGCTCTCCTCGTCGGTGTCGAGCGTCGAGACGACTGCGCGCATGGCCCCGTTGTCGCGCACGTGGCGCACGAGCGCGCGCGTGTCGATGTCCTCGAGGGCCACAACGCCGTGCTCCTTCAAATAGGCGGGCAGGCTCTGCACGCTGCGCCAGTTCGAGGGAGCAGTGCACAGATCGCGCACGATGAGCCCGCGCAAGGCCGGCTGCGCTGCCTGCGCATCCTCAAGGTTCACGCCGTAGTTCCCGATCTGAGGGTAGGTCATGGTCACGATCTGGCCCGCATAGGAGGGGTCCGTCACGACCTCGAGGTAACCCTCGAGCGAGGTGTTGAAGCAGATCTCGCCGAACGCCTCGCCCGCAGCGCCGCAGGAGGTGCCCGCAAAGGCCGTTCCGTCCTCGAGCATGAGGACGCCGGGCGCTGCAGTCGGCTTCGAGGTCCGCTCGAGCAGCTTGTCCGATAGGGTGCTCATAGCTTCAGTTCTCTTTTCTCTCGTCGCAGCATTCTCGTCGCGCTATCGTAGGTCCGGGCATGCGCCCGAAGTCGATCAGTCCAGATGGGCGGGGCCGTCGAGCACGCGCCCGTCCTCCATGGTCGCGTATCCGCCGACGTACACGTCGGTCGCGCGGCCCGTCAGGCGCCACCCGATGAAACCGCAGTTCCTCGACTTCGACTCGAAGCCGTCGGGAAGAACCTCCCACACAAGGTCGGGGTCGATAACGGTCAGATCGGCACGGCTTCCCGGCTTGATTGCCACGCGCTCGATTCCCAGGATGGCGCGCGGGTTCACGGCCATGAGCTCCACCAGGCGCTCCCACGAGATGATCCCGGGGTTCACCAGGTTCCCCACAACGACGCCGAGCACGGTTTCGAGGCCCGTCATGCCGAACGGGGCGCGCTCGAACTCACGCGCCTTCTCGTAGGCGGCATGGGGCGCGTGGTCGGTGACGATGCAGTCGATGCTGCCGTCTACAAGCCCCTCGATGAGCGCTGCGGCATCGGCCGCGGTGCGCAAAGGCGGGTTCACCTTCATGTTCGTGTCATAGGAATCGCCGACGGCCTCCTCTGTGAGGAACAGGTGGTGCGGCGTCACCTCGCAGGTTACGCGCACGCCCTCGGCCTTCCCGCGGCGCACCATGTCGAGACCGCGCGCCGTGGTCAGATGCTGGATGTGCAGCGGACACGCGGTCAGACGGCCGATCTCCATGTCGCGGGCTATCTGAAGCTCCTCGCCGGTCGCCGGCCATCCGGCAAGCCCGAGGCGCGTGGAGACGGCGCCCTCGTTCATCTGCCCGGCGCCGACAAGGTCCTCGTCCTGGCAGTGGCTCATGACGACGCGTCCGAACTGGGAGGCGTATTCCATGACGCGGCGCATCGTGCCCGCGCCCTGCACGCCGCGGCCGTCGTCGGTGAACGCCACTGCCCCATGGGAGACCATGTCGCCCATCTCGGAAAGGGCTTCCCCGCCGAGTCCCTTCGTGCAGGCGCCTGAAACATGCACGCGGCATGCGGCGTGCGCCCGTGCTTTCGAGCGCACGTACTCGACGACCGAACCCGTATCGATGGTGGGCAGCGTGTTGGGCATGCAGCACACGTCGGTGAAGCCGCCGTGCGCCGCCGCGCGCGTTCCCGTTTCGATGTCCTCCTTGTACTCCTGGCCCGGATCGCGCAGGTGCACGTGCATATCGACAAGGCCCGGGAGAACGATTTTGCCTCCCAGGTCGCGCTCGATGCCCTTGGGCATCTCGAGGTCGTGCCCCACCTCTGCGATGCGCCCGTCGCGCACCAGGATCTCGCATATTTCGTTCAAACCCGTTTGCGGGTCGATGACGTGGGCGTTTTTAAGCAACAGAGCCATGTTCGCTCCCTCCGAGAAGAAGGTACAGAGATGCCATGCGCACGAGCACGCCGGCGTAGACCTGGTCGAGTATCACCGAACGGACGGGATGGTCGCACAGGTAGTCGTCAAGTTCGACCCCGCGGTTGACCGGACCGGGGTGGCAGATCAGGGCGTCGGGCCGCAGCAGGCGCTCGCGGCGCTCGTTCAACCCGTAGAGCAGCGCGTACTCGCGCAGGCTCGGGAACGGCGCGCCTTCGAGGCGTTCGCGCTGGATGCGCAGCAGGTAGACGACGTCGAGGGCGGGAAGCGCCCCGTCGAGATCGCTCGTCACGGAAACGGCTCCGAGGGCGTCGGGGTAGGCGGGAAGGAGCGTAGGCGGCGCTATGAGCGTCACCTTGCACCCGAGGGTCGTAAGCGCCGGCACGAGCGAGCCGCACACGCGCGAATGCCCCACGTCGCCGACGATGCCTATGTGCAGGCCGTCGAGGAATCCTTTCTGCTGCCAGATGGTGTACAGGTCGAGCAGAGCCTGCGTGGGATGCTGGTGCTTGCCGTCGCCTGCGTCGATGACCGGCACGCCCGACACGTCGGCGACCGTCCGCGGCACGCCGGCGTGCTTGTCGCGCACGACGATGAGGTCGATCTTGTACGAGCAGAGCGTTTTCACGGTATCGACGAGGCTCTCCCCTTTCACCGTGGAGGTGGACGACCCGCCGAAGTTCAAGCTGTCGCACGAGAGGCGCTTCTCGGCGATCTCGAACGAGGAACGCGTGCGCGTCGAAGGCTCGTTGAACATGTTGACCACGGTGTAGCCCTTGAGCGTGGGCACCTTCTTGATGCGGCGCTCGTTGACCGAGCGGAACCGATGCGCGGTCTCGAGCACGAGCATGAGGTCGTCGGCGGCGTACTCGCGGATGTCGATGAGATGGCGATGGGGAAACGTCATAGCGCACTCCCCTCCCCTGTATGCCCGAGCGGGGCCGACCCGATACGACCGCCCTCCTCGAGCGGCAGAACCTCGACCTCGGAAATGCCGTCGACTTCCTCGAGGAACAGCCGCACGTTCTCATCGGATGCCGAGGGCACGTTCTTGCCCACGTAATCGGCTCGGATGGGCAGCTCACGGTGGCCGCGGTCCACGAGCACCGCGAGCTGCACCGTTGCCGGCCGGCCGATGTCGGTCAGCGCGTCGAGCGCGGCGCGCACCGTGCGCCCCGTGTAGAGCACGTCGTCGACGAGCACGATGTTCACGCTGTCGATATCGAAGAGGATATCGGTGGAAAGGACTTCGGGCGACAAATGGGTTGCGAAGTCGTCGCGATAGAAGCTGATGTCGAGACGCCCGAGCGGCACGCGCGCACCCTCGATGGCCTCGATCTTGTCGGCAAGGCGCTTGGCGATAAGATCGCCTCGGGTAACGATGCCGACGAGGGCGATGTTGCCGGCCCCCTTGTTGCGCTCGAGGATCTCATGCGCCATGCGCGTGAGCGAACGCTCTATCTCGTCTGCATCCATGCAGACGCGTTTCACCCTGCGGGTTTCTGCCATACACACTCCTCGATCGATTGCGTGCACGGACAGGACGACTCGCCTGCTGCAAAGAAAAACCTCTGCGCGCAGGCAAAGGCTTCGGGTCGGCGCTGTTTTCGGTGCTGCGAGCGCCATCGCGTGCCTTGCCGGTCTCTCTGTACCGTCTTAAAGGACGCTTCCAGCATACGCCTGCCGCGCCTGTCGCGCAAGAGAGCGACGGCATGCGGACAAAAACTCCCCGCAAAGTGATTACTGCCCACGGGTTAGCCGGTTACAGATAGCGCTGGGACGTTGATAACGTCGGTCAACGACCTGCCGAAGATGGCGGCGGTTTCGGCGAACGCGTCCTTGCCGGCCAGGCGCATGTCGCATACCATGCCGATGGTGTCGCACAGACAGCACAGGAACTCGAGGCTGCGGAACGCGATGGCCCGGCGCTGCTTGCGTTTGAACACGCGGCCGGCTGACCGCGCAGCGAGTTGTCGGGGTCGGCTTCGACGCCCTTGTGGCCCTTAGACTCCCGCCCGATCACCATGACGCAATACAGGAGGGACTTGGGCTTCACCGGACCTCATTCGGTCCAACTATTTGTCAAAGTCCGCACTCCCTTACCCGAGGAGTCGCCGGGCAGACTCGGCCCGATGCAGTTCAGGAAAAGCCTGGTGGAGTGGGAAGGGTAAACTGGACTTTCTTTTAAGCTTCTTCAAGCGCATTGCCGCTCGTATTCCACTGGAGACATGTAATCCAATGTCGAGTGCATGCGCACTCGATTGTAGTAGAGCTCTATGTACTTGAGCACATCCTGCTTCGCTTCCTCTCTTGTCTTGTAGCTCCTCTCTTTGACGAGTTCTCGCTTCAGCGTCTTGAAGAACGATTCGGCTACTGCGTTGTCCAGCGGCGTTCCCGGCCTTGATACCGACTGGGTGATCCCATGGGCTCCCAAGCATCGTTGGAACGAGCGGGAGGTGTATTGCACGCCTTGGTCGTCATGGAAGATGGGACTGCCGTCGTCTGGCGGACCTTCTCTACCCACTGCCTGCTCTATCGCATCGATCGCCACCTTCTCGGTAATGCGTTCGGACATCGACCAGCCCACGACCTTGCGCGAGAAAACATCTATCACGGCCGCGAGGTAGAGCCATCCTTCGCTTGTTGGGATGTAGGTGATGTCGCCTACCCAAAGCCTATTGCGCTCGCTCGCAGTGAAAACGCGCTCCACTAGGTTCAGGCGGGGGTCTCCTGGCCCGACCTTCTTCTGGATGCGGTGCTTTCGGGTCGCGCCCTTATCGGCAAGACCTAGTTTTTGCATGATGCGCAACACACGCTTCTCGCTCACGACGATACCGCTTTTTCGCAGTTCGCGGTTGATGCGCCTATAGCCATAACGTCCCTTGTGCCTATGGAAGGCCTCGATGGCGAATCCTTCGAGGGCTTCTCGTTCTATCTGGGCGTTCGACTTCTTTCGGCCAAGATGCTCGTAGAAGCCGGAATGGGGCACCTTCGGTAGCCTGCATGCCTTCTTGATGGGGCCGACCTCGCCCCTATGCTCTTTGAGGAACTTGAACCTCACGCATGGTCTTGATTCAAGAAGGCCCGGAAATTTTTCAGCATCTCGTTCTCGCGCTCGAGTTCCTCGACCTTCTTCTTGAGCTTGACGATCTCGTAGTCTTTATTGATCTTGGGAGATCCGTTGCCAGGGAATGCGTTTTCTCCCATCTCTTCATACTCGCAAGCCCATCTTCTGAGGGTCGAGTCCTTGATCCCGAGCTCTTCCGAGAGGTCTTTCACTGCCATCTCCCCCGAAAGGACCACCTTTGCTGCCGAGGTCTTAAATTGCTTGTCGTATCGCTTTCTTCTTTGGGTCATCTTGAACACCTTCCGCCCTTAACTTGGTGTCCAATTCATCATACTCACTCCACTGGGGCTAGCGGTCTAAGAGGCACGGAAAATGTCCGCACCTCCGCTCTCCTCGGCTTACTTGGCAACAGTTCAAGTGGTCATCAATCAATGGATTAGCTCATACGAATTCGCTAGCCATCTTTCCTCAATAAACCCTTGTATTCGTCCTCGACTCGTTTCTCGCAGTATCCATAAACGATAATACATACAAGCGCTAATGCCCGAATGATGAACTCCAGCGAGCTGCCCGGGATGAAGAAACTCAGCCACATCCCCATGATGAATAGAATTAAGGCAAGATAGTAAACGATCTTGGACATGGACATCCACTGATTGAAAACCTCACGATCGGTCATGCTCTTTTCCCATAATACATACCTTACTGGGAATACGATTAGCGCTAGTAAAGTG
>CAUVMU010000102.1:0-5970 GCA_963552775.1 uncultured Eggerthellaceae bacterium
TTAGACCCTTCCTAAGAAAGCCTTGAGATTATACCAGCTGGGGAGTTGGACGGGCGTCAGGACACCGATACTGCGAGGACATCTTAGGGCTGAATTATACCAGCTGGGGAGTTGGACGGGCGTCAGGACAAGGCGATAGAGAACGTGAATTCCTTGACAATTATACCAGCTGGGGAGTTGGACGGGCGTCAGGACAAGAACACCAGCCAGTGCGTCTTTGAGCCGATTATACCAGCTGGGGAGTTGGACGGGCTTCAGGGAAGTAAGCTGTTGCGCTGGGCATTCACTGAGCTTTGCAACTTTTGCGATCAGGTATCCGATATTCGGTGCAACTTTTGCGATTAAACGGTACAATAGCAATACTTGTTTTGCGATGCCCCAGCTGGCGACATGTGCAGCTTGTCGGAAACCACAGTTAGGATCATCCATGTTGAAAAGGAAAGCATACGGCCACTTGGAAGACTGGAAGAAGAGCAGAACCGTCCAGGGGCTGCTCATAGGCGGTGCCCGACAGGTCGGGAAAACCACGTTGGTGAGGGAGTTCGCCCGCGAGCATTACGAAAACGTCGCCGAAGTCAATTTCCACGAAAACAAATCTGCGGTGGAAACGATCGGAAAAGCGGCAGACTCGCGCGACCTCTTCCTGCGCATCTCAGCGCTGAGCCGTACGGAGATCGTACCCGGCAAAACGCTCGTTTTCCTTGACGAGATCCAGGAATGCAGCGACGTCCTCACCTGGGTGAAGTTCCTCGGAGACCGTAGATGCGACTTCATCCTGTCGGGCTCCATGCTGGGGCTCGATTCGTTCCCGGCCCGATCGCTGCCAGTAGGTTTCTTGAACTCCTTCACCATGTACCCCTTGGACTTCGAGGAGTTTTGCTGGGCGAGCGGCATCGGCGAAGCGCTTTGCCGCGAGGTCCGCGATCTCGTTGCGGCACGCAAGGAGGTTCCCGACTACCTCGACGAGATCATGCTCGACGCCTTCTACAAGTACCTGCTCGTCGGCGGATTCCCCGATGCCGTGCAGTCGTATGTTTCGACCGACAACCTCGCGAGCGTGCGCAACGTCCATGAGGGCATCTTCGACCTGTATTCGAGCGATATCTCGAAATACGTGAGGGACAGGACGGAGGCGAGGCAGATCCGCATGGTGTACGAATCGATTCCGGGGCAGCTGAACAGCCGGAACAAGAGGTTCAAGTACACGCGCCTGGGGAAGAACCTGCGGTTCGCGAACCTGGAAACCGCCTTCGACTGGCTCGAACATGCAGGCGTAGCCCTATCGGCCTCGCGCGTCGGGGAGCCCGTGTTCCCCTTGGGCCTTTCCGCCGACGAGAACATGATCAAGCTGTACATGAACGATACGGGGCTGCTCACCTCGAGGCTCATGGGCGATGTCGATATCGAGATTCTCAACAGGCGCTCCGCCGTCAACTTCGGCTCCATTTTCGAGAACGTTGCGGCCCAGGAGTTCTTCAAGCAGGGCTATAATTTGCACTACTACGATGCGAAGGGGACGGGAGAGATAGATTTCGTGCTCCAGACGCGGCAGGGGCGCATAGTGCTGTGCGAAATCAAGTCGGGAAAGGATTACCGCCGCCACAGCGCCCTCAACAACCTGCTCGAAACAAAAAACTACGACCTGCATGACGCGTTCGTTTTCTGCGAGGGCGACGTGAAGGTGTCGGGGAATATCAGCTATCTTCCCGTTTATGCTATGGGCTTCCTGAAATCTCTTTGCTGAAACAAGCGGTTCGAGCTCGGTTGGCGAACCGGCGACAAGGCGGCCCGAGGACGTCGCAGCCGCGCTCCCTCCAACGCAGAACGCGGCGCCCGGGAGCTCCCGGGCGCCGCGAGGACCGAGCACGCCGACGGGCGCGACGGCTAGCCCGTCCTGTAGCCCCGGCTCGCCGAAAGGCTCAAGGCCACGGTGGATGCGTTGTGCAGAAGCGACGAGGCCTGCGGGGTGACGAGCCCGGCGATGCCCGCGATCAGGAAAGCCGTGTTCAGAAGCAGGACCTGGCCGAACGAAGCGTCCATGCGCGCGGAGAGCGCACGGCTCAGCTCGCACAGCACGACGATGGACGACAGGTCGCCGTCGGTCAGCGTGATGTCGGCGACCTCCTTGGCGACCGCCGTGCCCTGCCCCATGGCGATGCCCACGTCGGCGCGGGCCAGAGCGGGGGTGTCGTTCACGCCGTCGCCCACCATGATGACGTTACAGCCCTCGGCCTTGAGCTGCTCGACGAACGCATGCTTGTCCTCGGGGAGCATGTTCGCGCGAAACTCGGTGAGCCCGGCCTCGGCGGCCACGCGTCTTGCCGTGCGCTCGTTGTCGCCCGTGAGCATGACGATGCGCTTGAAACCCAAAGCCCGCAGGTCGCACACAGCTTGGGCCACGCCCTCTTTGAGCGGGTCCTCCACACCGAGCAGGCCGACGAGGATGCCGTCGACCGCCAAATACAGAGGCGAGAGGCCCTCGGTCTCGCGCGCGATGCGCCTTTTCTGCCGCTCGGTGATCTGCACGCCCTCGTCCTCGACCACGAAGTGCTCCGAGCCGATGACGACGCGCTTGCCGTCGAGCGAGGACGCGATGCCGTGAGCCACGATGTACTCGACCTCGGCATGGCGCTCGCGGTGGTTGAGCCCCTTTTCGGCGGCAGCGCGCACGACGGCGCGAGCGACCGGATGCGGGAAGTGCTCCTCGAGACACGCCGAGAAGCGCAGAACCTCGCGCTGGTTCCAACCATCGAAGGCGAGCACCGTTGCAACCCGGGGCGTCGCCTCGGTCAGCGTGCCCGTCTTGTCGAAGACGATCGTATCGGCCGCCTGAACGGCATCGAAGTACTTGGAGCCCTTGACCGTGAAGCCCGCGTTGGCGCTCTGGCTCATGGCGGACAGCACGGCGATAGAGCCCGTGAGCTTCAAGCCGCACGAATAGTCGACCATGAGCGCTGCCGAGGTCTTGACGAGGCTGCGCGTGGCCAGGGCCACGACGCCGGACAAAGCGAAGTTCCACGGGACGATCTTGTCGGCTAAGGCCTCGCGGCGGGACTGCCGCTCGGACTTGTACTGCTCGGCGCTCTTCACGAGCGAGACGATGGAGCGCAAGCGCGTCTCCCCCGGACCCGACTTCACGCGCACGAGAATCTCGCCGTCCTCGACCGAGGTCCCCGCGAACACGTCGTCGCCGACGGTGCGTTCGACCGCAAGCGGCTCGCCGGTCAGCGACGCCTGGTTGACCATGGCCGTGCCGCCTACCACCTCGCCGTCGACGCTGACCGCCATACCCGTGCGGATGGCGATGACGTTGCCCGGTTCGAGCGAAGCGACCCTCACCTCTGTCTCGGTATCGCCCTCGACCAACTGGGCGGTATCGGAGACGTCGAGCAGCGCGTCGATAAGCGCGCTTTCCGAGCGGGCCTTCGTGTAGTCCTCGAGCGTTTCGCCGAGGTTGAGCAGGAACATGGTCTCGCCGGCGGTCTTGGGGTCGCCCTTCACGAACGACATGCCGATCGCGGTCGCGTCGAGCACGGGCACGTCGAGGCGCCTGCGGCTCAACGAGCGCAGAGCCTCGCCCAAAAAGCGCCGATAGGCCCACAGGTTCAAGACGAACGAAATCGGCTGGGGAAGCAGCAGGCGCCGCGCCAGGTACGATCCCGCGAGCACCGCCAGGTCCATGAGCAGCTGGTGCGTATGAGCCGAAGTGGAAAGGGAGTGCCCTTCGCGCTTGTCGTCGATCATCGCGGCGTCGATGGCGCACAAATACGCCAACACGCGCTTGCGAGCGTCGGCGGCGCGGTCGTAGGACACCGCGATCTCGCCGATGCGCGGGTACACGCGCGCCTTGGCGATAGCGGGGCTTGCAGCCAGCACCGCCTCGAGAGCCCCGAGGTCCTCAGGCGGCACCGGCCCGATCAGCTTGACGCGCAGGCGCCCCGGATACTCTGTCTTGATGGAGAATTTCACCGTGCTACTTCTCTTCTGCAGCCGCTTCGGCCTTGGCCTTGGCCTGCTCCTGCTCGGACACGTTGATGTAGTTGGCCTTCTCCACGATTTCGTCATACTCGGCCCTGGCCTGCTCGACCATGTTCTCGTAAGCGGTGCGGCACTTCATACCCTGGGCGAGCGCATGGACGTAGCCGTTCTTGGCGGTCTGGCTCGTAAGCGCCTTGATGCCGGCCGTGCCGATGAGGAAGCCGCCGCCGACCAACAGCCAGTTCTTCGTCCTGTTCTTCATGAGAGATCCTTTCGTTCGATGTCCTGCGACTCTGGATGACCGCAGCCGCGTTCTTATCGTCCCACGCGTCTGCGCGCTTCGACGTAACCATAGATTATTACTTGGATTTCTTGAAGTCCAGGGTAACTTAAAGCGTAACCGTAAGCATACTTTCCGCAGGTCAGGTATAACTTTATGATAACTATGGCTAACCGTCGGTACGTGTTACAATGCTCTTCGACCGGCACTCGGACAACCCGTTGGTAATCATGGTTAACTTCTGTTCATCATAGCCGATGCCGGGAATACGGGGTAGTATAAAAGGAGAATTACATGAAACAACATCGGTTTTGGGCCTACGCCGGCGCCTTCTGCATGGTCATGGCGTTCTACACGGGCTTCAAGCGCAAATAAGGTGGTACGTTGAACTTCAACAAGGTCGTTTTCGAACGCTCGTTCGGCACCTCTGCCCAGCTCGCTCCTTCGTCGCTGCCGGAGGTCGCCTTCGCCGGGCGCTCGAACGTAGGGAAGTCCTCGCTTTTGAACAAGCTGTTCAACCGCAAGGGCCTTGCCAAGGTGTCCCAAACCCCTGGGAAAACCGCCACCATCAACTTCTTCGTGACCGACGAGGCCCGTTTCGTCGACCTTCCCGGCTACGGGTACGCCCGCGTGTCGAAAAGCGAGCACGTGCGCTGGTCGGAGCTGATCGAGGGTTATTTCAACCAGGAGCGCAACCTCGCGCTCGTGGCCTCGCTCATCGACATCCGCCACCCGGCTACCGCGCTCGACGAGAACATGGTGCGCTTTTTGCGCGACGCACGGCTTCCCTTCCTAATCGTGCTCACCAAAGGCGACAAGCTCTCGCATCAGAGGTGCACGGCGCAGCGCGCCGCTTTGCGCTCCCAGCTCGAATTGGGGGACAAGGTGCCCTTCGTCATCACGTCGTCGCTGAAAGGCTTGGGCATCGAGGACCTGCGCCGCGAGATAGCGCACGCCGTGCGCGACGCTTCGGCCCGCTAGGCTCGCGCGGGGCTCCATGAAGCGCACGCCGCACACGCCGCACACGCCGAACCCATCGGGCGCACGAGCGACCCTCGATCCGAAGATGTCGAGCGTCGCCGAAAGCCGCCGCGATCGCAACACGGCAGCTTCCCCCTCCGGCGAAGGCGAGGGCTATCCCGAGCAGACGCCGCCGCGCCGGGTGCCTCTGCCCTTGCGCGTGTTCGGAGCGCTCAACGTCCTGATCGGCATCCTGCTCGTTCCCCCGTTTTCCCTGTTCATCGTCACGCGCATCCTCAATCTGCGCAACGGGGCCTACACCGAGTCGTCCATCGTGTCGATCGTCGTGCTCGGCGTGGCCACGCTCACCGCCTTCGCGCTCGTGGTCATGTTCGCCATCCTGGGCGTCCGCCTTCTGCGCAACAAGCCGCGCCACGCCGCGCGCATCGCAACCTCCATGATAGCGGTCGCCTTCATCGAGCTCTTGTGCTCCATTCTGCTCGCGGGCCTCACGCTCACCACGCTGTTCCTCGTCGGGACGATCGCCTTCCTCGTGGTGCTCGCGGGATACGCCGACCCCGCGCTCGCCCAGGAACGCGAGCTCCAGCGCAAGCTGCGCGACATGGACCTGCGCGACGCCGTCGAGAAGGGCACCGCCGGGCGCGATGAGACGGGACGTGGCTACATCGCGCTGAACTTCTTCAACCTGTTCTGGATATTCGTCATCTGCTGCATCCTGGGCCTGATAATCG
>CAUVMU010000103.1:0-5955 GCA_963552775.1 uncultured Eggerthellaceae bacterium
CTCGACCTCGCTCCAGATATGCGCGCCGTAGATGGCGTCGACTCCCTCGAGCGCCCCAGCCCTGATCATGGCTATAGAGCCGTCGGAGATTTCCTCTGCGGGCTGGAACAGAACGCGCACTTCGCCATGCAGGTGTTCGCGCAGGTCGTTGATGATGTGCATGGCGCCGAGCATCATGGCTATGTGGCAGTCGTGTCCGCAGGCGTGCATGACCCCCTCGTTGACCGAGGCGTAGTCGACGCCGGTGCGCTCCGTGACGGGCAGCGCGTCGATGTCGGCACGCAGCGCGATACGCTTGCAGGGTGAACCGTCGGCGTAATAAGCTCCTTCAGCTGTGCCGGCTATGGTGGCGATGATTCCGGTGCGGGCGACGCGTTTATGGGGTATTCCCAGTTCATCGAGGTGCGATTCGATGGAAAGTGCCGTGCGGAACTCCTGCCCGCTCAGCTCGGGATACCGGTGGTAGCGCCTGCGCCACGCTATGACCTGCGGCTCGATCTGCTCGGCTATCGCGCGAATGCGCAGCGAAGTATCGTCTGGTTCGATGAGCTTGCTGGGTTCGGTCGCCTCGGCGCCGTCGGGGGCGTTCACGGCTCGTCCTTTCCTCAGGGTCGTTTCGCCCGATTATCTCATGTACGGCACCGCGCGGGACGAACCCCCCAGTATCTACGCGAATGGCGGGTGCGTCCGCGCATGCTCGGCGTCTCGCTCGCGCCCGCCTGCCCGCCAACCTGCAGTACCCCTGGCGAAGCGGTTTTCAGCGCTTTCCAGCCTTCTTCGTGCACGTCATAGCGCTATAATGAGCGCGCGGTACCGAATAATGGGATTCGAATCAAGGAGACAAGGCCATGGGCAAGTTCGTAGTTAGGGAAACCGCCACGGGCAGCAAGTTCGACCTTAAAGCGGGTAACGGCGAGGTCATCGCCACGTCGCAGGTGTACGCCTCCAAGGCATCCTGCCTCAAAGGCGTCGAGAGCGTGAAGGAGAACGCCCCCATCGCCCCTGTTGAGAATCGGACGAAGGAAGGATTCGCTGTCGAGAAGAACCCCAAGTTCGAGGTGTACGCCGATAAGGCCGGCGAGCTGCGGTTCCGCCTGAAGGCCTCGAATGGCCAGATCATCGCGACGAGCGAGGGCTATAAGAGCATGGCGAGCTGCCAGAACGGCATCGCAAGCGTGAAGAAGAACGCTCCCGACGCGGTTGTCGTCGAGGAATAGAACGGAGCATCGCGGCTACGGCATTCGGTAGCTGCGCCCTATCTGGGGCAAGCAAGTCGCACACTCGTCGGCTGGCTGGGACCCGCGCGCGGGCCAACCGGGCCGTACGTGGGCGAGCAAGCTGCACGCGCAGGCAGACCGACTCGGGTTGCCTGCGCTCGTAAAGCGAAACAGGCCAGCCGACGAACGGCTGGCCTGCGCGTTTCTGGAGCCAACGAGCGGATTCGAACCGCTGACCTACGCATTACGAGTGCGTTGCTCTACCAGCTGAGCCACGTTGGCACGGCGCTTTCGCGAAGCGCGGTATTGCAGTATACCCAAAGCCCGCGTCCTCCGCAAGCGGAAAGGCCTGCAGGGGGAAGCGTTTGAGCTCGGCGCACAGAACTCGCACAAATAAGCCCGCAGCCAGGGAAGGTGAGTAACCAGGTGAGGATCATGTTACCGGCTATGTTCCAGCGTACCGAGCGCAGGCGCTTCGCCGCGCCGACACCCATGATCGCGGTCGTCTTCAAGCCCTCCTGCAGCGCGATGGCGTTAAGGGGCGTCCGTGGCGCCGTTTACGATGGTAGCTCCCAAGGTGCGCCCCCATCATGAAAGCAGCGTAGGGGCTCAATGCCATCTTGAGGTCGGCGCTTGTAAAGCTTTTGTAAAACATCAGGTCGCAGGGCTATTCTGGCTGTTCGCGCGGCTGAGGCGGTTATACTGAACCGAAACGCACTCACGCCGCGCACCTGCGGTGAAACGAAGCAGAGGGAGGCACGTATGGGCTTGCGGTTCGCCTGCGCCCGCGCAATCAGCGCACTTTCCACCTGGGGTTTGAAGACCGTCTTCCATCGTCCTGCTGCGAATTTCCCCGGGAAGATGGCCCTGTACGCCGACCCTCGCCTCATCGCCGATCTGCGCCCGCGCCTTTCCGAGGGTTCGGTGCTGGTCGTAGGCACGAACGGCAAGACCACCTGCACCAATTTGCTGGCTGATTCGCTCGAACGCGCTGGCAAGACCGTCGTGTGCAACCGCACAGGCGCGAACCTCGATTCGGGCGTGGCCACGGCGCTGCTTCACGCGAAGGGCGCGGATTGGGGCGTGTTCGAGAGCGACGAGCTGTGGCTCGCGAAGATCCTGCCGTTTTTGCGGTCCGACTACGTGCTGCTGCTGAACCTGTTCCGCGACCAGCTCGACCGCGTCGGCGAGATCGACTATATCCAGGATCGGATTGTCGGTGCGTTGAAGAGTTCGCCGGATACGGTGCTCGTCTACAACGCCGATGACCCGCTGTGCCAGGTTATCGCCGATCGGGCGCCGAACCAAAGCGTGGCCTTCGGCATCGATGAGGACCTGCAACTTTCTCAGAACACCGTGGCTGACGCGCCCCTGTGCCAGACGTGCTCGTCGCTTCTGGAATACGCGTACCGTCAATACGGACAACTGGGGGAATACCGTTGCCCGAACTGCGATTTCCGCCGTGCCGCACTCGATTTCCTCGCGACCGACGTCGAGGTCGACGAGGAGGGCCTCTCGTTTTCAGCCAATCGTGCCGGGTGCGGCGTCGATCGGATCGAGGCCCCCTTCTCCGGCATGTACATGGTGTACAACCTGCTGGCCGTATTCGCCGCAGCCGCCTGCACCGGTGCCTCGTCGCAGGCTGTGACCGAGGCTATCGGCTCGTTCGACCCCAAGAACGGGCGCCTGCAGTCCTATGGCATCGGCGGAACCTCCGTACTGCTGAACCTGGCGAAGAACCCCACGGGGTTCAACCAGAACATCAGCCTGGTTCTGCGCGACGAAGGCCCGAAGGCCGTGGCCTTCTTCGTCAACGATAAGGAGGGCGACGGCCGCGACGTGTCGTGGCTGTGGGACATCGACTTCCAGGAGCTTGCCGACGCGGGCCCGCTCGTTGCGTTTGCGGGTGGTATCAGGAAGAACGACGTGCAGGTCTGTCTGAAGTACGCGGGAATCGACGCCGAACTTGTAGATGGTGCCCCCGACGCGCTGGCGCGCATAGCCGAAGTGCTGCCCGGCGCGAAAGCCTACTTCATAGCCAACTATACGGCCCTGCCGGCGGTGAAGGCCGACCTTGACCAGCTCGAGGCTGCAGGTGCTGGCGAGGGTTTTGTTGAGGTTGCCCCCGCATCTTCCCGCGCCGTGCATCGGACCGGGGCCCCTTCGGCCGAACCCGATACGGAGTCGGGTGAACGGCCGCTGGTCATCGTGCATATGCTGCCCGATTTGCTGAACCTGTACGGTGACGGCGGAAACGTCACGGTTCTCTCCGAGCGTCTGCGCCGTCGTGGGATTCCCGTTCGCGTGGAACGGGTCGAGCATGGGGAGCGCGCGGACTTTTCCACCGCCGATATCGTGGTGCTCGGTGGCGGTCCCGACCGCGAGCAGCGGCTCGCTTCCGAAGATCTGCAGGCCATGCGCGAGGATTTGACTGCATACGTCGAGGATGACGGCGTGCTGTTGGCCATCTGCGGCGGCTTTCAGATTCTGGGCCGCACCTGGCTTTTGGGGGAGGAGTCCGTTTTCGGCCTGGGGGTTCTCGACATCGAGACCCGTCGTGCCGAGGGCGGCTCGCGCAACCGTCTCATCGGGGATATCGCGCTGACGAGCTTTCTGGCCGACGCTGCGGTGGTCGGGTACGAAAACCATGCCGGTCGCACGTTCCTTGGGCCGAACATGAAGCCGTTCGGGCAGGTGATAGGCTCGGCAGGTAAGGGAAACAACGATGTGGACAAGGCGGATGGCGCTCTGTACCGCAACGTGGTAGGCACGTATTTGCACGGTCCGCTGCTGGCCAAGAACCCCGACGTTGCCGATGAACTGATCGGGCGGGCCCTTGCCCGTCGAGCCCGCAAATCCGATGCGGCGACGTTCAGCCTGGCACCGCTCGACGACGCGGTGGAGTTGGCTGCGAACGAGTACATTCGCCGCCGTCTGGGAGTCTAGAAGAACGCGCGGTCTCGTCCGCGCCCGTGAAGGGAGAGCTGCATGAACGATCGCTTCGATTCGTCCGGCAAGCGCCTCGCCCGGCGTACGTCCGACCGCTTTTCGCCATCGACCGGGGGAACCCGTGCCTCATCACGCCGCGTCGAGCGCGACAAGGCGTCGCCCGAGAGGCGCTACTCCCGTTCCCGCTACGAACGCCGTTCGTTCGACTCTGCCTCATCCGATGCGCCCCGGGCGGTGATCGCGTGCAGGAAAAGCCGACGGCGATGGAAGGTGGCCTTGGCGGCGATCGCCTTGGTGGCACTCGTGGGAGTCGGTGCGGCCTTTGCCGCGTATCAGACGGTTAATGGCAACCTCCATCTGGGGATAGACCAGGCGCTACGCGACGAACTGGTTGAAACGGACCTCGCCCGCGAGCCGTTCTATATTCTGCTCCTGGGCACCGATGGCTCGCTCGAGCGCGAGGCCGATGCGTCGTACGGCAACTCGTTCCGTACGGACAGCATCATTCTGGCGCGTATCGATCCAGTGAATAAGAAGGTGTCCCTCGTGTCGATTCATCGTGACAGCGTGGTCGATTTGGGCGAGGGCTACGGAGAGCAGAAGATCAACGCCGCGCACGCTTTCGGCGGGCCGGCTCTCAGCGTAAAGGCCGTGTCCGGGCTGGCAGGTGTGGGGATCTCTCATTATGCGGAGATAAACTTCGACGGATTCAAAGAGATCGTGGACGCGCTCGGCGGCGTCGAGGTCGACGTTCCGGTGGAGATCAACGACGATGATGCCGGCGGGCACCTCGACGCGGGGGCGCAGACGCTGTCCGGCGAGCAGGCGCTGATTCTGTGCCGTTCGCGCAACACCTACGGGACTTACGCCGACCCCGACTCCATGCGCGCGGCCAATCAGCGCCTCGTGCTCTCGGCAGTCGCCAAGAAGCTGCTCTCGGCCGACGTGGGCGCGATCGCCAGCACGGTGACCACGCTGTCGCAGTACGTAAAGACCGACCTCGACGTCGCCGATATCGTGGGTTTGGCGCAGATTATGAAAGGACTCGACCCGAGCAGCGATATCTACACGGCTATGGAGCCTGTGACCTCGGATTACATCGATGGCGGTTGGTACACCTATACGGTCATGAACGAGTGGCGGGCCATGATAGAGCGCATGAACCAGGGTCTGCCGCCTGTCGAGTCGGCAGTGGTGGACGAGGCTACGGGCACGGTCGTTGCGACGACGGGGGAGGACGCTGTCGCGTCCGCCATGAAGATGGCCAACGTCTCGGTGCGCAACGGCTGCGGCGTGCAGGGGTTGGGGGCCGAGGCGACGGCGTTGCTGAACTCGGTCGGGTTCGTGAACGTGACTACAGGAAACGCGTCGAGTTTCGACTACGATAAGACGCTCGTGGTCTACGATGACCCTGCGCAAAAGTACGAGGCTGACCTTATCGTGTCTGCGTTGGGCCGAGGCTCGGCGATGCTCAATGACGGGAACTACCTCTACGACGGGGAGTTTCTGGTGATCGTGGGGGCTGACTGGAGCGCGCCTTCAACATCCGCTGCGGCGAGCTCGTCGTCTGCGGCGGCGTAGGGGCACCTCATGAAATTCACCGTCGTTGCCGTGGGCAAGCTCAAGGAGAAGTTCTGGGCCGCAGCCTGCGATGAGTATTTAAAGCGATTGCAGCCCTACGCGCGCACGGCGGTGCGCGCGCTGCCCGACGTGGACCCGCGCCGCGCCGGCGGTGAGAGCGCGACGGTGGCCCAGGAAGGGGCGGCCATCCTCGGTGCCTTGGGGGAGC
>CAUVMU010000104.1:0-5949 GCA_963552775.1 uncultured Eggerthellaceae bacterium
GTCGCAGATCTCGCGCAGCTTCTTGGTGGTGTAGAACCAACCGCTCGGCGCGGCGACGCGCATCGTATGGAATTCCTTCAAGTTCGGGAACTCCTCGGGAAGGTCGGTGTAACGGCCGATAACGCCGCCGCCGTAACCCTTCACGCCCACGATGCCGCCGTGCTTCCAGTGGCCGATCTTGTCCACGTAGGAACGCTCCACGAGACCGAGCAGGTCCGCGCCCATCGCGTTCTTCGCGGCCGAACGCTTCATCTCCTTGACGAAGCTCGGCCAAGGGCCCTTCTCGAGGTCGTCCAACTGTGGGGTCTTGCTCTCTTCCGCCATATTCCCTCCTCTTATCGTAGCCTGAAACGATCCCTTACATCTCCGTTACGGTAATCGCGTCGCTCGGGCACACGGAAATGCAGGCCTCGCAGCCGAGGCACTCCGCTTCGTCTCCCGAGACAAATGCGTGCTCGCCATCAAAGCCAAGGATATGCGCGGGGCAGCCGTCTGCGCACGAGTCGCATCCGCTGCACATATCCTCGTCAATCGAAACGATGAACATTGTTCCTCCCTCTCCTTTGGTGACGCATTATCAACACTTAGCCGTCCTTCACACCCCGTGCATATTTAATCACTAACCTCCTTTTCGGGAAAATATGTGAATTTTATCGGGACATTAATTAAGACTATGGCTGAATATCGCCCAGCCTTCCGTCTCGGCGTGAAGGGCCGAAAAACATGGTGAAACGCTCCCGCATCATGCCTGGGAACAGGGTTTTCCCATAGCAGGAGTTCATACCGCCCGCTTCCTCGCGCAATCGCTTGCCGCCCGCGTTTCGCCTGGCACCGCATCCAGATCAAGGCAGAAAAGCTCTTGGAGCATGTCGGCGTAATCCGGGGCCTTAGCCGAAGAGGCGTGCGCGCGCAGCATTTCTATGGGATTGCGCACGAACTGGTTCGTAATCGTGGTGGCGAGCACGTCGATTGTATGCACTTGGGAGGGCGTGAGGTCGGGCAGCTTCTCGAGGGCTGCAGCGAGGCGTGCCGCCTTGATATCGTCCGCATGTTTGCGGAACGCCGTGATGACGGGAACGAGAGCGAGCGAGTGCATCCAGAGCCGGAAATCGGCCAGTTCCTCCTCGATGAGCTGGCGAACGCCCTTCGCCGCGAGCTCGCGCTCCATACGGTTGCGCTCGGACATATCGCGCAGCTCGTTGATATTGCACAGGCTCACGCCCTCGATGCGGGCGACCGCAGAATCGACATCGCGCGGCAGCGCCATGTCGACGAAGAGCAAAGGCCTTGAAGGCCGTGTTGCCATAACGCGTTGAACCAGGTCGCTTTCTATGACGAAGCGCTTCGCGGACGTGGCCGTAAACACGATATCAACCGAAGCGAGGTGCTCTTCGAGCGTCGAGAGGTCGCAGGCCTCAAGACCGTACTGCCCCGCCAGCTCGCGCGCCTTGCAAAGCGAACGGTTCGCGACCATGACCACGGGGAACTCGTATGCGATCAGGTACTTGGCCGTCAGCTCCCCCACTTCCCCCGCGCCGATGATGAGCGCGCGCTTGCCCTCGGGCGCACCGAGGCGCGCAAACGCGAAATCGACGGCGATATGGCCGATTGAAACGGGATGCTTGCCAAGATCGGTCTCGGTGCGCACCTTCTTCCCGAAATGCAGGGCGCGTTGGAACCACACGTTGATGAGCTTATCGGTGGTATGCGCCTCGCATGCGGCCTTATACGCACGGCTCACCTGGCCTAATATCTCGGCCTCGCCCAAGATGAGCGAATCGAGCCCGCAGACGACCTCGAACAGATGCCTGATCGCGATATCGTCCGCATAGGAGTACAGAAGCTTGTCGAGCGTCGATTGATCGAGACGGGCACCCTCCCCTGCGCGCGCGTGCAGGAACGCGCGTATCCGTGCGCGACCCTCGTCGGCCTCATCGCACGTCGCGTAGAACTCACGCCGGTTGCAGGTGTTCAGGATGACGATACCGTCTACGCCCGTCGCCGCCTTGACCTCCTGGTCGAGCGCTTTGACCTGGGAATGGTGAATGCTCAGTTCCTCGAGCGCATCGAGAGGCGCGCTCTTTATGTTCAAGCCGACAATAACGCAATGCACTGTTGACTCCTTGATGCAGCATGCTTTCGGAACCGGATGCGCCGCACCCCACGGCGCATCCGGTTTCCCCACGTCAGTCTCTCAGAAAATCGAAATAGGGTTTCTCCATGCTCGCGAGCCCGTTGACCATGATGTCGACGAGGCCGCCGTAATGCACGTTGTAGTTCTTCGTGACCTTGAAGTCTTTAAGAATGTCGCGGATGGTGCCCTTGCAGTTCGAGCACGGCGCGCACACGTACTTGACGACGTCGGGATTGCTGAAGTCGTTGCCGAACGCGTTGATGATCTGCTCGAACTTCTTGCGCGAGCTGACCTTGTTCCTAAAATCACCGAAATTGTACGAGTTCATGATAGCGAACCCGCTGCCGCCGCCGCAGCAGTAGTTGTCCACGCCATGCGGGGTCATTTCCCTGAACTGGGGCGCTATGGCCTTCAAGATTTCGCGCTGGGGCATGACGATACCCATCTGGCGCACGACGTTGCACGGGTCGTGCAACGTGACCGGGAAATCGTTCTTCTTGGGGTCGAACTTCAACTTGCCCGTGCGCACGAGCTCGGCCATGAGCGGGATGAAGCTCTCGACGTAGACTTTGTCGCCGCTTTCGGCCATGCGATCGGCGCTGATGGCGAGCGCTTTATGCGCGTGCCCGCACTCCCCCATGACGATGCGCTTGACGCCGAGCTTCTTCGCAACTCCGAACTGGGCCATCGCGATCTTCTTCAGCTGGACGTCGTCGTACCAGGCACCGTAGTTCACGCCGTCATAACCCATGAGCTCGGAGCTGAGCGTCCAATTGACGCCAGCCTCGTCGAGCAGGATGGCGAACGCGGCCGGGTTCTCCGGCCAGGCGATGAACTCACCGGCGTTGTGCAGAAGCAGGACGTCGGCGCCCTCCTTGTCGATGGGGAACTTCACCGCGCGCCCGGTCTGCTCCTCGATGTCCTCCTCGATGAACTCGATGGTGTCGAGCAACGCGGGCCGGGTCAGGCCCGTGGTCGAGCCGACGCGCAGCTGCAGCTCGGTGCCCTTCGCGTGCACCGGCGTGGGCGCGATGCCGAGCTCCTGGCTGAACAGCTTGCGTATCTCGCGGGCTACAAGGCCGTTGTCAAGGCCCATGGGGCACGCCTGCGCGCAGCGGCGGCACAGGTTGCAGCGATAGGCCGACTCGCCCAATCGCGCGATGCTCTCCCAGTTGACCTCCACGTCGGCACCCACGAAGTTCCCCAAGTACTTGCCGCTCGGCGTGAAGTACTTCTTGTACATGCGGCGCAGCACGTCGGCACGGAAGCTCGGACGGTAGATCTCGTCCCCGTTGGACGCCTCGTAGATATGGCACGCCTCCGAACAGGTGTTGCACTTCGCGCAGTACTCCATAGTGAGCTCGAGCGGCTGGAGGGCGTTTTTGTTCGCGTCCTGGAACAGCTTCTCGAGACCGACGAGGAAGCGGCGGACGAACTCGTCCTCTTCCTCCTTCGTCTGGGGACGGTTGAGCGTGTCGAGCGCGATGAACCCGTCGAGCGAGGCGCAGTGCTCCTGGGCCCACTGCTCCTTGGGCTCCTTGAAAGCGGGCTCGAGCCCGTTCGAATCGTAGGGAGCGGGCAGCGGGGCCAGGTCATCGACGGGCGAGAGCACGTCGACGTCGAGGGCCATGTCGCGCGGCTTCAGATGCTTGGTCGTAGTGCTCATGCGCTAGTCCTCCACTTCGTTCGTCGAGGTCGAGCGCACATGCGGCGCGGACCAATGAGTGCGGGCCGGCTCGGCGGCGGACTCGCGGATACCGGTTTCAACCTTGCTGCCGGGCAGGTTCGGATCGTTGTCCCACAGGACCTTGCGGAACGAGAAGAATTTGCCCGCGTAGTGCCCCATCTTGCTCAGAGGGATATAGATGAGCATGGCCCCCAAAAGGACCAGATGAATCGTAAGTTCGAGGGGCAACGGCGGGAGATTGAGCGTCAGCACCCCGTGCGCGACGGCGATCGGGTTCGCCAACGTCATCCAGCAGTAGATGCCCGAAGTGAGCACGAGGAGGACCAGCATCAAGTTGAAGTAGTCGATCGGCGTGGTGTTCGCCTGGAACGTCGGATCGGAGATGCGGCGGTACAGCAGCGCAAGCGAGCCGGCGGTCGCGAACAGGAATCCCACGCTGCCGACGACGAACATGACCACCCCTACGGGCACCGAAGGCACGAACGCAGCCGGAATGAGCATAATCGACCATGCGAACAAAATATAAATGCCCCCATGGAACAGAAACGACGGAAGCCAGAGCGAGGGCTGGCCTTCGCGCAGCTTCTTGATGAAGATCATCTCGTTGATGAGGTACTTGATCTCGGACGCATGGTCGAACGTGCGCTCCTTGTTCCACCATTCGTCTTCCTCGAGGTAGGAGCCGCCGTAGGCCGCGCGTCCACCGCCCTCGGTCGGAATGGGATACAGATCGAAACGCGAGTGCCTCGACAGTTTCGAGTACTTCATGAACAACCGCGCGCTCAGAAGCAGGAAGCCGATGCAGGCCGCCAAAACGAAAATAGACACTACTGAAGCAGGAACCATAGAACCCCCCGTTCGCTCTATTCTGAACTAAGAATAACGAACCCCCGTGCCCCCCGATTCGCACGTAAAACGGGTCTCATTAAATCTACGTGGCTGCCCGTCTGTTGTAAAATGGAAAATTGCAATCGCTATATAGGAAAAAGTAATTGCAAGGCGCTTAAATTCTTGATTTACGCCGATTTTGCCATGCGACCGTATTATAATCGGAGCGAATTCGAGTGATCGAATACCTCCATTCTTCTCCACAGGAGCCTCCGTTTCTCCTACTGGTTAAAACACCGACTGTAAAAGAGAGAGAGTTTTGGGTAACAGGATCGGGGAGGACTTTTATGAGTTCGCTTGAGCAGTTCATGGTCTTCAAGGAAGTCGCCGAAATCGGAAACATCACGCAGGCATCCAAACGCCTGCACATCAGCCAACCCAGCGTCAGCATACAGATTCAGAACCTCGAGCACGAGTACGGCGCTCCCCTGTTCTATCGCACGAACCGCGGAGTGACGCTCACCGATCCGGGCAACATCCTCTACGAGAAGGTCATTTTGATCTTGCATGCGGCGCAACAGGCCAAGGAGACCATCCGCAACTACTCGGCGAACCAGACCGACTACATACACATAGGGGCTACGCTGACCATCGGCGAGTACCTGCTGCCCCACATGATGAGCATAACGCACCGTGACCACTCCCTGTCACGCTACAACGTGCAGGTCGCGAACACGCACGTCATCGTGAACGAAGTGCTCGGAAACTACCTTAACATAGGCTTCATCGAGGGAATCGCGCCCGAAGAGGACGATTTGAACGTCGAGCAGTTCTGGAGCGACGAGCTCGTGCTCATCGTCCCGACATCCCATCCGTGGGGCAACCAGGACGAAATCACCTTCGATGAGCTGCTCTCGGAGCGCTTCATCACGCGCGAGAACGGCTCGGGCACACGTGAGGTGCTGAAGCGCGCGCTCGAGGAAGGCGGGTTCGCGCCTGACGACCTCAACATCGCCATCGAGCTCGGCAGCACACAAGCTATCAAGGAAGCCGTGCTCTCCAACCTCGGCGTGACCATCATCTCGGCGCTCACGGTCCAGGAGGAATGCCGTCAGAAGCGCCTGCACATGCTCAGGCTCAAGGAATGCCAGCTCAAACGACCGCTCAACATCATCACGAACCGAAAATGCACGCTCAGCCCCGAGGAGGAATGGTTCTTGGGGAAGGTCCGCTGCCGGGAGACGCTCCATTCCGTCCTGCCCGAACCGCTCCTACCCGGTTCGGCTGCATAAGGAGGCGC
>CAUVMU010000105.1:0-5897 GCA_963552775.1 uncultured Eggerthellaceae bacterium
TTGACGCCGCAAGCGTGCTTACCGCCAGTCCCTGCAAAAACCGCCGGCGAGTCAGCCCCCCTCTTTGAATGCCGGGCGCACTGCTGCTTGACATACAGACCTCCCTCACTCGAATCCCTATGGTTTTCTCGGCTTCCCCCGTATAAGCCGATTCAAATCATAGGGGTCAGCGAGTTCGGGCGCATCCTCCGAAACACGGGAATTGCCCTCCCTTGCCTTCTGAAACCATCCCGCATCGTTTCTCGAAAAAGGAAAACGCATCCTATAAAATACGGTACATGCACATCTACGAGGTATTTCGCCGAAACCTGAGGCTTGCGGTCGTTCCGCTCACCGCTCACGGCTCTCCCGTATCGTCCGGCTCCGCACCCGAACAGCAATACGCCGCGCAGATGTCATGGCAACGCTGAGCACGCCCCGCTGAACGCGGGCAAAATTGCGGTCGCGTATCGACAAGGAAACCAGTGCGACCGAGCGCTTGCGCACTCAGCGCGGACGGAGGTTCAGGATGTGCGTCCCATCTGACGATTTTAGCCTGAAAATCCAAGATCTAAAAACCGAGGAAATCGCTGTGGCTATCAGATAGAGCGAAGCTATAGAACCGAAGCATGCCTAGGCGCATGCCGTTGACGGTCGCTGCGACCAATCCCGACGTAATAGAACCGAAGCATGCCTAGGCGCATGGCCCTTCGGTCCCTCCACGCTTTCGACGCACCCGGTGCTCTCAGTGCTCTCAGTGCGCTCGAATGCGAACGATGGAGATTCACAGACTATTTCGATAATAGATATGTTGATAGGTCGGGGACAGGAATCGGGATTGTGTATAGGTCGGGGACAGGAATCGGCTTTGTGTATAGATTCGAAAATGAGTTTGTGGAACTTCCGAACGCACTTGGTCTCGTAACCTGGCCTTTCGCGAAGCCGATTGTGCAGATGTTTCGCATGAGATCGAAAATGGGACTGATTTCCGCCCGAAACCTATACACAATCGCGATTTTTGGCCAGCACCTATACACAATCGCGATTTTTGTCCATGTGCTTTTGCTCAGCTTAACTGGGCGACCGGAAATCGGCCGACCGTCTGAAACCCGGGAAACAAAGCAGGCCGAACGCCTTTTAAGCATTCGGCCTGCGATTTACCCTGGTCGGGTTGACAGGATTTGAACCTGCGACCCCTTGACCCCCAGTCAAGTGCGCTACCAAACTGCGCCACAACCCGTTGCGTGCAGCGGACAACCTCTCCACGACAGCTGTATTAGAATAGCGGTACCGCGTCGTATTTTCAAGATGCAATTTTCCCAATTGCGCATTTTCATCAAGTGGGTGACGAAGCACCGAGTCCGACTCCTCGCATAATCCAGGGTGCTATAGTTCGAAGAAGGGGTGTACTCGCCCGCTTCTATAAGAGATGAGAAAGGGTGGAACCATGAAGAGAACCACGTTCTATAAATGCGAAGAGTCCGGTACGGTCGCTATCAAGGTCGTCGACGGTGACGGCGGCGAGCTGTGCTGCTGCAAGAAGCCCATGGTCGAACTGGTCGCCAACACCTCCGACGGCGCAACCGAAAAGCATGTCCCGCAGGTCACCATTGAGGGCGACATCCTCACCGCGACCGTCGGCAGCATTGAGCACCCCATGACCGACGACCATTACATCCAGTGGATCTACGTCGTCACCGAAGACGGCGTGCTCGGCAAATGCCTGAAGCCCGGCACCGCCCCCACCGCCGTGTTCAACCTCAACGGCGACAAGCCGCTCGCCGTGTACGAGTACTGCAACCTGCACGGCCTGTGGAAGGTCGACCTGTAAACCTGTAAGAAGCGAAGGCGAAAGCGGGCACGTCCGACATCGACGGCATCCCTCGCACCGCTGTCGCACCGCACAGAACGAAAAAGGAACCGACCCTTGCGGTCGGTTCCTTTTTGAAGAGGCGTTTTAGCCTATATCCCAGCGTTTTCAAGACGGCGCGCCCCGCAAACGCGCAATGCAAACTGCAAACTGCAATCGCGCGCGGCCTCCGAGCTCGGCTACTCCCCGCCCTTGACCTTGCGTGCGATGCGGTCGGCCACCGAGAGCTCCTTGCGCTTGTCCGGTCCCCAGAAAGCCAGCGCCACCATGCCCGGCCCCACGTGGCTTCCCACGACCGGCCCGACGTTCCCCTCTACGAACAAGGGCTCGCAACCCTCCTTGGCGATGTACTCCTCCAGCTTGCGCACGTCCCTGGCGCAATCGGCCGTCCCCGTGCACACGTAGGTCGTATCGCTCGAACGATCGACCCGCTCGACGTACAGCAACGCGAGCTGCTTCAAGCCTTTCTTGCGACCCCGCGCGATGCCCTTGATGGCGAGCGATCCGTCGACCGCGATCCACAGCAGGGGCTTCACGTCGAGCTTCGCACCCGCAACGGCGACGGAGCTGGGGATGCGTCCACCACGACGCAACGCTTCAAGATCGTCCACCATAAAGTAGATGTTCACAAAATAGCACGCTTCGGCAGCCCAGGCGGCGAGTTCGGCGGCGGTCATACCGCGCTCCTGCTGACGCAGCGCCTCGAGCACGAGCAGTCCCTCGCCCGTCGAGGCCAGATGCGTGTCCACTACGTGCAGCTCGGCGTCCGGATGCTGCGCGAGAACCTGGTCGCGCACGTTGAGCGCCTGGTCGTAGCTGCCCGAAAGGGCCGACGAAAAGCTCAGGTACACCGTAGGGACGCCGCTCGCGACCGCTTTCTCGAACGCCTCGGTCAGCACGGGGATGGACAGCTGAGCGGTGGTGGGCTGCTCGCCTTTGCGCATGCGCTCGTAGAACTCATGGGAATCGGCGCTGCGCCACAGATCGTCGGCGAACTCCTCGGTGCCGAAGAAGTACGGAAAGCGGATAAGGCCGACCCCTTCTCGGTCTATCAGGTCGAACGGAAGATCGCAGCACGAATCGATGATCAGATTGCAGCGATACGTCATAGACGGAACCTCCTTCGTCGATGGTTTTGCAGAGTAACGCCTGCCACTATAGCAAAAACACTCGCGGCCACCGTCGCACAAGCCCGCCCGACAGCCGCGCTTTTGCAGGAATTTCACCTCCTGCACCGTTGGCCTGAACACGCAGGGCGGCTAAAATGGAACGGCGACGATGCAGTTCGCCCCAGTCACGGAAGGATGCACCATGTACGTTGAGGGAAAGCTTCAAATAGCCAAAGGCGACGAGCCGGTCTATCTGCTCCCCGCCCTGGCGAACCGCCACGGCATCATCGCCGGGGCAACCGGAACCGGCAAGACCGTCACGCTCAAGACCGTGGCACAGAGCATGAGCGATGCGGGCATACCCACGTTCCTGGCCGACATCAAAGGCGACGTCTCCGGCATGGCAGTCGCGGGCGAGGCCACAGAAAAACTCGTAGCGCGCCTGGCCAAACTCGGAATCGAGAACTACGACTTCCATGGATGCCCCGTGCGCTTCTGGGACGTTTACGGAGAAGACGGCCTGCCCGTGCGCACGACCGTCACCGAAATGGGCCCGACCCTCATCGCCCGCCTGCTCGGTTTGACCGACGTGCAGGAAGGCGTGCTCAACATTGCGTTCCACGTGGCCGACGACCAGGGGCTGCTGCTGCTCGACCTCAAGGATCTGCGCTCCATCATCGGCTACGTCGGAGAGCGCGCCAAAGATTTCACGCTCCAGTACGGCCAGATCGCAACCGCGAGCATCGGCGCCATCCAGCGCGGGTTGCTGCAACTCGAGGATGCGGGCGGCGGCATTTTCTTCGGCGAGCCGGCGCTCAACATCGCCGACTGGCTCGCGTGCGATGCTGACGGCAAGGGCTACGTGAACATCCTCGACTGCGTCAAGCTCGTGCAGTCCCCCTTGCTCTACTCGACGTTCCTGCTGTGGATGCTCTCGGAGCTCTACGAGACCATGCCCGAAGTCGGCGACGTGGAGAAACCGCGCATCTGCTTTTTCTTCGACGAGGCCCATCTGCTGTTCGATGGCGCGCCCAAAGCATTGCTCGACAAGGTGGAGCAAATCGTGAAGCTCGTACGTTCCAAGGGCGTGGGCGTCTACTTCATCACACAGAGCCCCTCCGATATCCCCAACAGCGTCCTCGCCCAGCTTGGCAACCGCATCCAGCACGCCCTGCGCGCCTACACCCCCGCCGAGCAGAAGGCCATCAAAGCGGCCGCCCAGAGCTTCCGCACGAACCCCGCGTTCAACACGGAGCAGGCCATCACCGAGCTCGGCACCGGCGAGGCGCTCATCTCCACACTCGATGAGGACGGCAAGCCCGGTATCGTCCAACGCGCCATGGTCATCGCCCCCGCGTGCTCCATGGGCTCGGCCCCCGACGATGCCAAGCGCTACATCATAGACAACAACGACCTGCGCGCGAAGTACGCCGAGTCCGTCGATCGGGAAAGCGCCTACGAACTGCTCGAGGCGAAAGCCGTCGAAGCGCAGAAGGCGGCCGAAGAGGCCCGAGTCGCAGCTGAGGAGGCCGAACGGCGCGCAGCCAAAGAGAAGGAAGCTGAAAAGCAGCGGCTGGCCGAGGAGAAAGCCGCCGAAAAGAAGGCGCGCGAAGCGGAGCGTCAGGCGGAGCGCGAGGCACGCGAGGCCGAACGGGAAGCTGCGCGCGAGGCACGCGAGGCCGAACGGCTCGAACGCGAGCGCCAGAAGGAGGCTGAGGCCAGCAAGAAAGCCGCGGCCAAGGTCGCCAACGCAGCGCTCACATCGATGAGCCGGTCGATGGGCACGGGCCTTGCCCGCGGCATCCTCGGTATGCTCAAGAAGGGTTTGTAGCGCGGTTCTGGGCAAAGCCCAATCTTGAACCGGGTCTTGAGCTGAGAAGGAGGAGGAGGAGGAATGCAGATGCACGATTCGCTACTCTCGGAAAACCAGATTGGCCCGATAAAACATCGGGGCACAACCAGACTCCAGACGAGCAGACTCGTTCTCAGGCGCGCTGAAAAAAACGATGCGGATCCCATGTTTCGGAACTGGGCCTCCGATTCCGCAGTGACGAGATTCCTTACTTGGCAGGCCTACGATAGCGTAAGAAAAGTCGAGCGTTTCATAGGGTACCAGCTCGACAACTATAAAAGAAACGACTTCTACGACTGGTTCATCGAATGCAAGGCCGTCAACGAGGCCATCGGCTCCATCGGCTTCGTGAACTGCGATGAAAGCACGGGGTCGTTCGAGGTCGGATACGTAATCGGACGAGCATGGTGGGGCCTGGGCATCGCCTCCGAAGCACTGTCTGCCGTAATGGAGTACGCTTTTCGACAACTGGGTGCGAACAGGATTTACGCCCAGCACGACACGAGCAACCCGAGGAGCGGCCGCGTCTTAGCGAAATGCGGTATGACCTGCGAAGGAGTATCGCGTCAAGCGATGAAGGGGAACAACGGCATCGTTGATGTTTGCCGCTATTCGATTCTAGCGAAAGAGTACTTCGATTCGACGACCCATCTCGGAATCACCGTGAGGGCCGCCCAGATGAATGATTTTGAATTCGTTCGCACTCTGCGCCAGAGAACCCATGACCGTCACGTCTGGGCGGAACCGAAAAGATTTATTGACGAGGATATTTACTCGGAATCGAGTTTTGGGATCGATTGCGAGGAAGGGTCTTTGATAATCGCCGTAGCGGATGAAAGGCCAATCGGCTATTGCAAGCGCACCGCCGTGACGACAAAGCGCTACCCTGGATTAAAGGCACAATCGATTATGCGCATCAACGAGCTTGCCGTACAGAGAGATTGGCGCAGGCGCGGAGTGGGAACCGCCCTATTCAACGATTGCGTTCAAACTGCACGCAAAAGCGGATGCGAAGCGCTCGAGCTGAACGTATGGTCGTTCAACGAATCCGCACGTATGTTCTACGAACATATGGGCATGCGCCAAA
>CAUVMU010000106.1:0-5856 GCA_963552775.1 uncultured Eggerthellaceae bacterium
ACTGCGCCGAGCCTCCGTGCGTGCGCGTGTGCCCCACGAAGGCCACGTTCAAGCGTCCGGACGGCATCGTGACCATGGACTACCACCGCTGTATCGGCTGCCGTTTCTGCATGTCGGCCTGCCCGTACGGTGCGCGCAGCCTGAATTTCAGCGACCCGCGCAACTTCCTGCACGATATCAACCCCGACTATCCCACGCGCAGCAAGGGCGTCGTTGAGAAGTGCATGTTCTGCTCGGAGCGCATCGATGAGGGCGAGCTGCCTCTGTGCGTCGAGGCCTCTCAGGGTTCCATTCTGTTCGGCGACTTGAAGGATGCCGGATCCGACGTCCGGCGGGCGCTCGAGCGCGCGTTCTCCATCAGGCGACGGGTCGAGATCGGCACCGACCCGAGCGTCTACTACATTTTCGAAGGCGGTGAGTAGCGTGCTCGAAAAGGCGTTTCACGGATCGAAGCTCTATTGGGGTTGGGTCATAGGCCTGCTGATCATGATCGGAATCGGCGTGGCGGCCTACTCGAACCAATTCCAGAACGGCCTGGTCGTCACCGGTATGAGCCGCGACGTCAACTGGGGCCTCTACATCGCGCAATTCACGTTCTTCGTGGGCGTGGCCGCTTCCGGCGTTATGGTCGCCATCCCGCTCTATCTGCACAACTTCAAGGAGTTCGGCAAGGTCGTCATATTCGGCGAGTTCCTGGCCGTCGCCGCCGTTCTGGTGGCGTTGCTGTTCATCGTCATCGACATGGGATATCCGACGCGTGTATTCAACGTGATATTGTATCCTACGCCGACCGCCATCGTGTTCTGGGATGTCGTGGCGCTTTCGTCCTACCTGATCGTCAACATCCTCATCGGATGGGCGGTCGTGGGCGCCGAGCGCAAGGGCGTCGAGCCCGCCAAATGGGTGCACGTGCTCAGCTTCGTCGCCATTCCGCTTGCGATAAGCATCCATACGGTCACGGCGTTTTTGTTCTGCGGCATGCCCGGGCGCGACTACTGGCATACGGCCATTTTGGCGGCTCGCTTCCTCGCCTCGGCGTTCGCGGCCGGCCCCGCGCTCCTGATCATCATCTGCTTCATCATGCGCAAGTTCTCGGTGTTCAAGGTGACCGACCGGGCAATTGACGCGCTTGCCAAGATTGTCTGCTATGCTATCATCACGAACGTGTTCTTCTTCATGCTCGAGGTGTACACGTCGTTTTACAGCAATATTCCGGCGGGTACCTATCCGCTCCAGTACCTGTTCTTCGGTCTGGACGGCCATTCGGCCCTCGTGCCCTTCATGTGGGAGGCAGCGGTGCTCGCCTTCATCGGCATCGCGTTTCTGCTCATCCCGAAGCTGCGTCGCAATCACGTGACGCTGATCATAGCGCTCGTGTCCGTGTTCGTCGCCTGCTGGATCGACAAGGGCTTAGGGCTCGTGCTCGGCGGCTTCGTTCCGAATTCGTTCGGGCACGTGGTCGAGTACGTGCCGACGGTAACCGAGCTGCTGGTCATCCTCGGCGTGTATGCGATCGGCCTGCTCGTTTTGACGGTGCTCTACAAGGTTGCGACGAGCGTGCGGAAGGATTTGGCCCAGGATTCCCCGAAAACTTTCGAATCGGCGAAAACGGAGGGCTAAGCAGGCCGGGGAATCGCGTGAGCGGTGGTAGAATCGAGGGGGCTCCCCCTCTGAACGCTGCACTGGCGCTCGACTGCACGGACACGGTGTTGTCGAGCGCGCGGATATGTTCGGTGTTTTGCCGCGTCTGCGGTGGAATATAACGGTATTGGTTCGTCACGTAAAAAGGAGATGGATGCACATGGCAGACCTGCATGTCGGAGACCGCGTTCTCGCACTCGACGAAGACGGCTTCCTTGAGGACCCCTCGCTGTGGGACGAAGAGGTTGCCGCAAAGCTCGCTGAGACCGAAGAGGTCGAGCTGACCGACGAGCACTGGAGGGTCATCAACTACCTGCGCCAGTACTACGCTGATTTCGGCGTTGCGCCTATGGTTCGCAAGATGCTCAAGGACACCGGCCTTTCGAATGCCGAGGTGTACGAGCTCTTCCCGAGTGGCCCGGGCAAGGGAGCCTGCAAGATCGCCGGCCTCATGAAGCCGACCGGCTGCGTCTAAGCCGTACCGCTTCGTATTCGCGACGGGCTATTGTGCACCGCACGATAGCCCGTTTACTTTCCTAGGGGGCTCCACTATGGATGAACGGGCGTTCGAGCTACCGCGGTTGATGATCGCGTCTCCGCATGGGAAAAGCGGGAAGACGGTTCTCGTGACCGGTATGCTGCGGGTTCTCAAAGAGCGCGGTGTGAGCGTGCAGCCGTTCAAAAAGGGCCCCGACTACATCGATCCGGGTTGGCATTCCATTGCCTGCGGCGTGCGCAGCCGCAACCTCGACAGCTTCTTCATGGATGCGCCGACCATGCGCCGCGTGCTTTGCGATGCCGCCGCCGACACCGCTGTCGACCTGGCTCTCATCGAGGGCGCTCACGGTCTGTTCGACGGTTCGGACGTTGCAGGTTCGAGTTCGTCGGCCGAGGTGGCGAAACGCAGCGCCACGCCCGTCGTCCTCGTCGTCGATACCACGCGTATGACGCGCACGACGGCGGCTATCGTGCTCGGCTGCATGCAGCTCGACCCCGACGTCTCCATCGCCGGCGTTATCCTGAACCAGGTTCACGGCTCGCGCCACGAGAACCTCGTCCGCAGATGCATCGAGCACTACTGCGGCGTCCCCGTGCTCGGTGCCGTTCCCAAAGACGACCGTCTCATGCTGCCCGACCGCCATCTCGGCCTGGTCTCGAGCGCGGAAATAGAAGCGGCGGACGCCTTTACGGCCGGCGTGGCCGCTACCGTGAAGGATTTCATCGACTTCGATGCGCTTTTGGATAGTGCGGCTACCGCTCCGGCGATGACGGATGCGGCCGATTCGCCTTTTGCGGCGCTTACCGTCGCCGCACAGGGGCGCGAGCGCGTGAAGCTCGCCGTTGTGCGCGACCGCGCCTTCAACTTCTACTATGAGGAGAACCTGCGCGCACTTGAAGCCGCTGGTGCCGACCTCGTTTTTGTCGACAGCATGAGCGCTTCGGAGCTTCCCGCCGAGGCCGATGGGTTTTACATCGGCGGCGGATTCCCCGAGGTGTTCGCCGCCAAGCTCGAAGCAAACGTCTCGTTTCGCGAGAGCGTGCACCGCGCGGTCGAGGTGGGGAAGGCCGGTTGGGCGGAGTGCGGCGGGCTCATGTACCTCGCACGCACGCTGCGCACCTCTGCGGGGTCCTTCGCTATGGCGGGCGCCTTCAATGCGGACGTCCATATGGAGGCGGACCGTCAGGGGCACGGTTACGCCGCCGTCCGCGCCCGCGCCGAGCATCCGTGGCTACCAACGGGTGCGCAGCTCCTCGGGCACGAGCACCATCATTCCCAGGTGACTTTTGCGGGCGGGGAGAGCGCGCACGCGTTCGCGTTCGACAACGAGCGCGGTCACGGCATTGCGGCCGGACGCGACGGTCTGTGCCGCAATCGCACCGTTGCGGGATACACGCACGTGAACGCTATCGCGTCGCCTTCGTGGGCGGGTGCTTTCGTGGACGCCGCACGCGCGTACCGCGCCGAACAGCGAATCTAGCGCCCCGCGCTCCCCGCAAACGAGGCGCCGTAGTCTGTGCGAGTATTTCGAAACCGTTACCGAATGGGGCAGGAAACGAGGGTATTTGCGAGAGGGTCGTATAATCGTTCCTGTATACGAGCGAAAGGACAACTATGGCCGAAGCGAAGATGCTGACAATCGATAATGGTGGGTCTGCTGATACCCCTGCGGACGCGCGTGCAGCCCACGAGGCATCGATGCCCTTTCCCATAGGTGCGCCTAACGATGCGTTCGCGCAGTACTTCGTGGGGTAAAGCTACCTTGCACCCGTGTCGACGACCCAGGTAGGCGTTTTCAACGTGACGTTCGAGCCCGGATGCCGGAACAACTGGCATATCCACCATGCGAAAAGCGGCGGCGGTCAGATTCTCATCTGCGTTGCCGGGCGCGGGTACTACCAGGAGTGGGGCAAGGAGCCGCGCGAGATGAAGCCGGACGATTGCATCAACATCCCGCCCGAGGTCAAACACTGGCACGGCGCCGCTTTCGACAGCTGG
This sequence comes from uncultured Eggerthellaceae bacterium, assembly GCA_963552775.1. Lineage (GTDB taxonomy): Bacteria > Actinomycetota > Coriobacteriia > Coriobacteriales > Eggerthellaceae > CAUVMU01. The sequence continues at coordinate 4,139 of CAUVMU010000106.1, forward strand.
TTCTCGCACCTTGCCGTCGAAGTCCCCGCCGAGGGCGGCTCGAACGAATGGCTCGAGCCCGTCTCCGACGAGGAGTACGGCCGGTTGAAGTAAATTGCGACTGCACGATCTGCAGCGTTCGTGCGCACAAGCTCGCGCCCAAAGGAGGCCGACGGCAAAACCGCCGACTTCCCATGCGCCGCTCGAATTCGTCCGAAGGCCTTGCGGACAAGCAGGGCTGCCGCAGGCCTTGCGGGCAAGCGGGCTGCCGCAGGCCTTCGGGTTTGCGTGCGTGTGAGAGTATCGCCCGCCGCTATTCGAAGCGGGAGATGAACTGCTCGACCGCTGCGCACGACTCTTCGGGATGCGTGACCGTGCAGATGTGCGGCGCGCCCTGTATGAGCGTCCATTCGCAGTTCGGAATCAGGTCGACGCCTTCCTTGATGACCCAGGGCGTTCCCTCGTCGTCAGTGCCCGAAAGGGCCATGCACGAAACTCTGATGTTCTTGACGTCCTCGCGAATGTCCCAGTCGCGCATCTTGCCGGTGACGACGAACTCGCTTGCGCCCTGCATGATCATGTAGCATTCGCCGACCTGCGAGAACGCATCGACGATATGTTGCGGGTAGTCCTTCTCGTACATGCCGCATACGTGGCGCTTGTAGTACTCGTCGTACGCGGCGCGCGCCTGCACGGTTTCGTAGTTGCCCGTACGCTCCGCCTCGGCCAGGGCGTTCTGCATTTCGAGGGGCAGGAACTTTATGAGGTGGTTCGCCGCGTCGAGCCAGCTTTGGATGAGGACGGGGGAGCTGTTGATGACGAAGGAGTTCACGCCGGCGTCGTCCTTCATCATGCACAGCATGCCGAGCATGCCGCCCCAGGAGTTGCCGAACAGGTGGATGTCGTCGAGGCCGAGGGCTTTTCTGACGGTGTAGAACTCGTCGACCCATAAATCGTACGTGTAGAAGTCCTCTCCCATGTTCTCGGTCAAGGACTTACCGCAGCCGATCTGGTCGTAGAAGATCACCTGGCGCTCGTATGTATCGGCGATGCGGGCGAGGTCGAGCAGGTAGTTGTGGGTATCGCCCGGACCACCATGGAGGACGAGCAGCGGCTTTTTGCCAGGCGCGCTTTCTCCAACGATTTTGCAGTACGTTTTGTGGCCGGGGATTACGTCTTCATAGCCCTTCGGAACGTAATCGACGTAGACTTCTCTGATTTCAGCCATGCCGTTTCCTTCCTCGCGGACGCCCCTGTCGGGGCACTGATACTGCCATCAGGATACATCGTTGCGCGCAATCGTGCAGCAGAGAACCGTTTTACGCGCTGGATTTAGAGACGCTTTCGGGCTGCAGGAGCAGCGTCCGGTCGTTGAGATCTTCGCCGCCGGACGCCGGGCAGGACATATGGCCGATGTCGTTTCGCCCGGCTAACGCTCGAGCGCTTCCTTCGGGTCGATGTTCCTCAACAGGGAAGGATTTTCGAAAAGCCGGGCGCATACCAGTTCCTCGCGATCGAATACCCCATCGCCTTTGCCGATGACTTCCTCGTAAAAGGAAACGAGAAAGCTGTCATCGGGGAATATCTTTGCAGGAGCGTTTCTGTACACCGCGCGTACCAGAGCATCGCGGTAGTAGCGGGCGTGCTCGGCGAACGGGTCGTTGGCAACCTGGAACCCGAGGCTGTTCAGGTAAAGCTCGGAGAACACGGCCACGGTTCGCGTGTTGCCTTCGTAGAAG
>CAUVMU010000107.1:0-5794 GCA_963552775.1 uncultured Eggerthellaceae bacterium
AGGAACGATGAGCGGCGGATGGGGAACGGCGTATGCGGCGAGCAGACCCATGGCGACCTCGATTCTCTCGAACGGGTGTCCAAGCAGAGGCGCAGCACGCAACCGCGCCCGACCCCATTGTACGCTCCTGCCGCCGCAAACGCGAGCGCCCGCCCGTCAAGCTACGCTCCTGCCGTCGAGAACGCGAGCGCCCGCCCGTCAAGCTCGACCGGCAGACGGGACGCCGCGCGCGCCGCACAGGCTCCTAAGCCGATTTTCCGAGCTCGAGGGCTGCGAGGTTCTTGTCGAGCAGCGAGGCCTTGCGCGCGGGGATAACGCCGCGCACGGCCGCTTCGAGCGTTTCGGGGACGCAAAAACCCACGGCCTCGAACAGCTTGCCCACGAGCACGATGTTGCCGAGTCCCTTCATGCCGGCCTCTTCGGCCATCTTCGTTGCCGGAAGCGCTATAACCTGGACGTCCTCACGTGCGGGAAGGCGCTGGATGAGCGACGAGTCGACGATGATCCAGCCGCCGGGCGCGACGGCGTCCTCGAACTTGTCGAGCGAGGGCTGGTTGAGGGCCACGAGCACGTTCGGCTCCGTGACGAGCGGCGAGCCGATGGGCTCATCGGAAAGGCACACGCTGCAGTTCGCCGTGCCGCCGCGCATCTCAGGACCGTACGAGGGCAGCCAGGACACCTCGCGTTCCTCGAGCAGCCCTGCGTAAGCGATGACCTTGCCCGCAAACAGCACGCCCTGGCCGCCGAAGCCGGCGAGGACTATTTTGAGCTCGTTTCTCATCGCGCACCCCCCGTGTTGGCGATGGGACAGGCGGCCGCGCGGGCGGCGCCCGCCTCGGCGGCCGTGGCGAAGCCCTCGGCCACGACATCGCGGTACGCGCCGAGCGGATAGTACGGCAGCATGTTCTCGCGCATCCACGCAAACGAGTCGGCAGGTGTCATACCCCAGTTCGTCGGACAGGTCGAAACAACCTCGATCAGCGAGTAGCCCACGCCGTCGACCTGGTACTGGAAGGCCTTTTTGATGGCCTTCTTCGCCTTGCGCACGTTCTTGGGGGAATCGACGCACACGCGTTCGAGGTACGCCACGCCGTCGAGCGTGGCGAGCAGTTCGCACACGCGCACGGGATACCCCGTCGTATCGACGTCGCGACCGTAGGGCGACGTCTGCGTGACCTGGTTCGGCAGACTCGTTGGCGCCATCTGCCCGCCCGTCATGCCGTAGATGGCGTTATTGATGAAGATGATCGTAATATGCTCGCCGCGCATGGCCGCATGCACCGTTTCGGCCATACCGATGCTGGCAAGGTCCCCGTCGCCTTGGTAGGCGAACACGACGTTTCCGGGATGCACGCGCTTCACCGCCGTAGCGACCGCAGGCGCGCGCCCGTGAGCGGCCTCGATCATATCGCAGCCGAAGAAGTCGTAGGCCATGACCGAGCAGCCGACCGGGGCGATGCCCACGGTGCGGCCTTCGATGTCGAGCTCGTCCATCGTCTCGGCAACGAGGCGGTGCACGATTCCGTGCGTGCAGCCGGGACAGTAGTTCGTAATGACGGGCAGCAGCGATTTCGGTCGCGAAAACACGACCTTCGGTTCCTTTTCCGCCATATTATTCACCCAGCCCTTCGTTCATGCGCTCAATCGCGCCGAGCACTTCGCCCGGCGTGGGGATGACGCCGCCGGTGCGTCCGAAGAAATCGACCGGAGCGCGCTTGCCCACGACGAGGCGCACGTCGTCGACCATTTGGCCCATGTTCATCTCGACAGACAGGTACGCTTTCGCGTGCGCCACCGTTGCCTCGAGCCCCGCTTCAGGGAAGGGCCACAGCGTTATCGGGCGAAACAAGCCGACCTTGATACCCACCTCGCGCGCGGCGCGGACGGCCGAGCGGGCGATGCGCGCCGAGGCTCCGAACGCCACGACCACGATGTCCGCATCGTCGAGCAGATAGGACTCGAAGCGCTGTTCGCGCTGCTTGATGATCTCGTAGCGCGCGAACAGGTCGTGGTTGTGCGCCTCAAGCGCTTCGGCTTGCAGGTACAGGGAATTCGCGATGTTCTTGGGGCGCGCGTTGCCATGGCCCGAGGTCGCCCAGGGCTTTTCGGGCAACTCCCCTTTCGGCTCGGGCAGAACGACGGGCTCCATCATCTGACCGAGCATACCGTCGCCCAAGATCATGACGGGCACGCGGTACTCGTCGGCCACGTCAAAGGCGCGAAACGCGTAATCGGCCATCTCCTGCACCGTCGAGGGAGCGTAAACCACCACATGGAAGTCGCCGTGACCGAGCGCGCGGGTCGCCTGCCAGTAATCGGACTGCGAGGGCTGGATGGAGCCGAGCCCCGGACCTCCGCGCTCCACGTTGATGATGACCCCCGGCAGATCGGCGCCGGCCATATACGAGATACCCTCGGCCTTGAGCGAGATTCCCGGAGACGAGGACGACGTCATGACGCGTGCGCCGGCCGCCGAGGCGCCGTAGACCATGTTGATGGCGGCGATCTCGCTTTCCGCCTGCAGGTACGTGCCGCCCTCCTTGGGCATGCGCTTGGCCATGTAGGCGGCGAGCTCGGTCTGCGGGGTGATGGGGTATCCGAAGAAGAAGCGGCAACCGGCCCTCAGCGCGCTTTCGGCCATAGCCTCGTTGCCCTTCATGAGCACTTTCTCTGACATGTTTCTACCTCTCGATCCGTATGGCCACGTCGGGGCACATAAGCGCGCACGACAGGCAGCCCGTACAGGCATTCTGGTCGATGCAGTACGCGGGGTGGTACCCCTTGCTCGTGATGCGCGCGCCGTCGAGCCTCACGATATCGAGCGGACAAGCATCGACGCAGAGGCCGCAGCCTTTGCAGAAGTACTCGTCAACGGTCATCTTCGCCATAAACGATTCCTCTCATCTCTCTCGTCCTCGTGTCAGGTGCGGCGAGTACGACCGTCTGCCCGCTCTGCGCGGCAGAATCCTCTCGTCCCCGCGTCGGGTGCGGCGAGGGACCCGAACAGCAAGCCTATCATTCCCAAGGGTTGCGCACCGGGGTTTCGATCGCGTACAGCAGGTCATCGGCGGCGAGCACACGGTCTGCGGGAAACCGCTCGAGCAGCGTGCGAGGAGCGGTCACGCACGCAAGGGGCAGATCCGTCGCCCGTTCGAGGGCCCGCGCGAAGTCCAGCCCCCGCTCAATGTCGCCGACGGACGTCTCGTCTTTCAGGTGCGTGTTGCCCACAAGGGCCGTCGCGCTTAAGCGGGCAGCCGCTTCGATTTCGCGCAGGATCGACAGCGCTCCGTCAACGTCCGCAACCAGGTTCCGGTTGCGGTTCAGCACGTAGAGCAGCGCGTAGTCGCCGCTGCCTATGAAACGGGCGAAGCGGCCGAGTGCGCGAACCCCCACGTCGTCCCCGCCCGCATCCACGAGCGCGAGAGCTCCGAGGCCATCCGATGAGGCGGTGCCGTCCTCGGCAAGCGCACGTGCGCGCTCGAGGGCCGGGGCGATCGAGCCTGTGAGGCTCGGCACGTCGAGGCTCGACCCGGTCTCGGCGAAGACCGGTGCCACGAGGTGCACGCCGGCATCCTCGAGCAGCGCGCGCTGCTCGCTCGCACGGAAGTACGGATTGACCACGTCGAGGTCGATAAGCGTGACGTCGACGCCCGCTGCCGCCGCATCGAGGGCGAGGTTCACGCAGAAGTTCGTTTTTCCCACACCGTAGTGACCCGCGACGACCGTAATGGGGCGCAACGCCTCGCGAAGCGTTTTCGGCACGGCGCCCATCAGATCAGCCCGTCTATCGCTTTTTTCTCGTCGTGTTCGCGAATGGCGACGCGGCGGATCTTTCCGTTGACCGTCTTCGGCAGGTCGTCCACGTAGTCGATGAGGCGCGGGTACTTGTAGGGCGCCGTGCGTTCCTTGACCCAGCTCTGCAGCTCGCGCGTCAAGTCATCGGACGCAGCGAAGCCCGGGGCGAGCACGATGGTTGCCTTGACCGCCTTGCCGCGCAGCGGGTCGGGAACGCCCGTCACGGCGCACTCGCGCACGGCATCGTGCTCGAGCAGGACGCTTTCTATCTCGAACGGGCCGATACGGTACCCGCTCGATTTGATGACGTCGTCGTTGCGCCCCACGTACCAGAAGTAGCCATCCTCGTCGCACCAGGCCGTATCGCCCGTGCGGTACCAGCCGTCGTGCATGGCCTCGGCCGTCTTCTCAGGGTTGCGGAAGTACTCCATCATGATGCCCGCCGGATGCGGGTCGATGGCGATGCATATCTCGCCGGTCTCGCCCGGGTCGCACCGTGTCCCGTCGGCACGCTTGATCTCGACGTCGTACAGCGGAACCGGACGCCCCATGGATCCCGGCCGCGGCGTCGAACCCGTAAGGTTCGCCACGGTGAGCGGCGTCTCGGTCTGACCGAAGCCCTCGAAAATGACCAGCCCCGTGTGCTCCTTCCAGAAATCGAAGATATCGGGGTTGAGCGCTTCACCGGCCGTGGTCGAGTATCTGAGGCTCGACAGGTCGTAGGCGTCGATGTCGGCCTGCATCATAAGGCGGTACATGGTGGGCGGACAGCACAGCGTCGTCACGTTCCACCGCGCCACGAGCGAAAGGATCTCCTTGGCATGGAAGCGGTCGAAGTCGTAGGCGAGCACGCAGGCCCCCATGAGCCACTGCCCGTAGAACTTCCCCCACACGGCCTTGCCCCAACCGGTGTCGGCGATGGTCAGGTGCACTCCATCAGGGTCCACGTTGTGCCAGTGCTTGGCCGTGAGGATGTGCGCGAGCGCATAGCGGGAGTCGTGCAGCACCATCTTGGGATTGCCCGACGTGCCGCTTGAGAAGTACATGAGCATCGGGTCGGTCGCCCGTGTGGCGATGCGCTCGAAGCGCGCATCGGCCGTGCGCACACCGCTGTTGAAGTCGAGCCAGCCTTCGCGGTTCACAGGCGCGGCGCAGATGCCTTCCGCGCCCGAAAGGGCGCGGCCGACCGGCTCGTCTGCAGGTGCGACGGGAAGGCCCCGTTCATCGAGCCCGGTCAGGCCGCCGCCCGCCCCGTTCACGAGAATGAGCTTCTCGACCGTAGGACACGATGCGGCCGCACGCTCGACGACCGAAGCGATCGAACCGACCGACGTGGCGATAACGGCCTTGATCGAAGCGCCCTGAAGGCGATACTCCAGATCATGCTCCTTCAGCATGAACGTGGCGGGCACCATGACGCAGCCGAGCTTCGCGAGAGCAACGGCCGTGAACCAGAACTGGTAATGACGGCGCAGGATGACCATGACGTAGTCGCCCTTGCGCAACCCGCACGAGGCGAGGTAGCGCGCGGTTTTGTCAGACCAGTGCCTCATGTCGGCGAACGTGAAGACATGTTCCTCGCCTTCGGGGTTGCACCACGCGAGCGCACGGCGGTCGGGATCGGTTTCGGCGAGAACATCGACGACGTCGTAGCCGAAATTGAAATCATCGGGACATTCGACAGAAAAGGACGCGAGCGTACCGTCCTCATCGTAGCTCTCGGATACGTAACGCAGATGCAGATCGTTCATAGGAAATCCTCGGGAGGCAGGCTGCGGGCGTACCGCAGCGATTCGACAGGCAGGTATCATCAGGCGCGTGCACGTTCGCTCGAAAGCGCGGCTCGTTTGCAGGCTTGCAACGAGCGGTTCCGCGCAGCGCCTAGATAATCTCGCCTTCCCCGGGCTTCATGACGATGGCCAGGAAGCGGCACGGCTCGCCTCCTGTGGCAATCATGCCGTGCCCGCGACCCGAATCGTAGAGCAGGGCGTCGCCGGCC
>CAUVMU010000108.1:0-5771 GCA_963552775.1 uncultured Eggerthellaceae bacterium
GCACTCGCTCGAGTTCACATTCGAACGGGGATTCGAACCGCGCATCGAGCCGCTCAATATGTCGTTCACCGTGGACCGGCCCGCATAGCGCGCCTCGAGCCCGGACATAAACCGGACGGTAAAACGGAGGGAGAGCGCCCAGTGTGCGCTCTCTCTTTTTTTCGGCCTCTGCTCGAATCCCTTACGGTAGGTCCGCCCGCACTCCGCAAACTTCCACGTATGCGACCTGTTCAAAGTCGATTATGCGGTCGAACATGATGTTCTTCGCACAGCGCGTCTTCCCGTCTTGAGAATGCATACTCCCACCGCCAAGATCCTTCACTTCTATCACGGTGCCGCCCTGCAAAACGATGGCCGCCTCAAGGGTCAAGAAGCTGTCAAGCTCGCAATCGTTAACTTCAGACATACGGCCAGACTCCTAATCTTTGCAGTTCATAAGTCCATCAACCGTATACTCGACATACAGTGCGATAGGAGAAGCCGACAGCACATCAACTGTCGCCTCCTTGGAGCCAAGACGCATCGACTGACCGGCTGCAAGGTCGATAGCCGCATCCTCGAAGGCCATTTCGAACTTGAGCCGCCAATCCCCACGAGCGATAACGCGCCTGTCCTGTTCGCCGTAAACGACAAGGTCTTTGAACGATGCTCGGGCCGTACGCCCTGCGACGATGCCGCCAAGAGATTCCACCGTCATCTGCTCGACGTACTGCAGAGCATTGTCAGCTGGGTCGGCGTCGTAGAAATAGCTGCCGCCATACCCGCCAAGCTCATCGTTCACAGCGGCATCACTTTTCGCGAATCCGATCGGCAGCAAGCCGTTCTCGAGCGGTTCCACGCCCTCGAAAGTCATTCCATTGTCGCGCGATACGCTGTATACGAGCACGTACCCGTTGCGGTCGCCGATGACGGCATCAGCCGTGGTACGCGATGCCGCCTGCGGGCTTGTAGGCGGGCGCCGGGCTCGTGAAGCCCCGTTCCAGAAGGCCGGGGCGGGCCGGCGCGTCCTCGTCGGGGACGGTCGCGCGCCCCCGGCCGGCCCTGCTGTTGAGCCCCAGCCTTGGAGGCCTCCGTCATGGGCCCGCCGGTCGATATGGCGCGATCGGCGGCCTCCATCCTGGACTCGTCTGCGCACATGCCTGAATTCGCCGCTTCCCGCCTCCTCTTCTCGGATTGAACCGATTATCCAGATTCCTCACGATCGAGTGTCCTAGAAGAGAATACAGGTCATTCTCAGCATCCGCCCGCAACGAGGCGCAGCGCGGGGACGTCACCCACATCCCCGCCAAGGAGGGATGGCTCTACCTGGCGACCTGCCCCGACCTCTTCTCGCGCAAGATTGTCGGCCGGCATGTGTCGGGCCGCATCGACGAAGATCTCGTCATCGACGCCCCGGAGAGCGCCGCTGCCAGGGAAGAACAGCCCGAGGGTTTGATGGTGCATGCGAACCGCGGGAGCCAGCACACGTCGGCTAGGTTCGCCAGGGAGCTTGAGGAGCGAGGTTTCGTCCAGTCTTTCTCGAGGAAGAGCCGCCCCTACGATAACGTAGCCATGGAGCGGCCGCTTATTAGCCCGTCCAAGAACTGGAATGCAGTTCATAACTGAGGGGCTTTTGTTACGGCCCCTTCGTGTAGTATGGGGCTGTCGGCCAACGATGCGAAGATGGTAGCATGGACGAGAAAACCGAGTGCAACATTCGTGCGCTGCGCACGTTAATCTCCGAAGCGCCCTCGAAAAGCGTGGTGTTTTTCGGCGGCGCGGGCGTTTCAACCGAAAGCGGAATCCCTGATTTTCGCAGCTCAGATGGCTTGTACAGCCTCTTGTACGACGTGGCGCCCGAAACCATGATTTCTCGCAGCTACTTCGATGCGCGCCCGACGGAGTTCTTCCGCTTCTACTTCGAGCGCATGGTGGCCCCGACCGCGCATCCGAACCGCGCGCACCTCAAGCTCGCCGAGCTCGAACGAACCGGCATCCTGCGTAGTGTGATCACCCAGAACATCGACGGGCTCCATCAAGCAGCCGGCAGTCGCGTCGTACGCGAGCTCCATGGAAGCATCCTGTGCAATCACTGCATGGCCTGCGGCGCTGCATATTCCCTTAGCGACGTGCTCGAACAGCACCGTTGCGCCTCGGACGGCGTTCCGAGCTGTCCTGCGTGCGGGGGCATCGTGAAGCCCGACGTCGTGCTCTACGAGGAAGCGCTCGATGACCGGACTATCGAAGAGGCCCTCCGCGATGTACGCCAAGCGAACACGCTCATCATCGCGGGAACCTCGCTGGTCGTGCACCCGGCAGCCGGGCTGGTGGATTACTTTTCGGGGGACAATCTCGTTATTGCAAACCTCTCCCCCACACCGCGCGACCGCCTCGCCAACCTGTGCATCCGGGCGCCCATCGGACGGGTTATGGACTTCTGAGCAGCATCTGCGTATTCGCCTCACATGCAGCGAGTGCGAATATCTCAACATCGGATTCAATCCAACCCCCTTCTACCAGGAGAATCAATGATTGCAACCCCTCAACTTGAACATATCGAACAGGTCAGCGACGGCTGGGTGAAGAAGTACGTACTCACCTACCGCATGCCCGACGGTACGCAACATGTCTACGAAAGCGCCTCGCGCAAGAATCTTCCCGCATATCGCGCGTTGCTCGAAGAGAACGCCCGGCACTGCCGCACCCTTGCCGCCCCTCCGAACGAGAGCGCAAACGAAACGGCAGAGCCTCAGCCCGCACAGTCGTCGACAAGCGTCGACGCCGTATCCATCGTCGGACGCACGAAGCGCGACACCCTGCTGATGATTAGGGAATTCCGTTACCCGCTGAATAGCTGGTGCATCGCATTTCCTGAAGGGCTCATCGATACGGGCGAGAGCTTGCGCGCCTGCGCCAATCGCGAGCTGCGCGAAGAAACCGGCTACGCGCTGCTTGAAGATTCGCCGCTCGAGGTGCTGCCCCAAGCGGGATACTCGTCGACCGGCTTGACCGACGAGACTGTTCAGATTGTGTTCGCCCAGATAGAGCGCGCATATGAGGCGCAACCCGAACGCAACGAGCTAATTGAGGCCTTCGAGTTGCCCGTTGCCGACGTACCGCGCTTCCTCGAGGAAAACCAGCTGCCCATCGGCACGCGCGCGCAACTGGTGCTTGAAGCGTTCGCACGACGACGATAGCGCGCGTAGCCTATCGCGCGCCGCGTCGCACTACCGCGGTTGACGGTTGATCACGCGAATCTGCAAACCCTCCATGATGTCAAAAGCTTTCTCGTTCATCTCGGGGTCGGGAGCTGCCGTGCAGGCCGCATCTACGATGATGGGCACATCGGGGCAGACCGTACGTGCGATAACTGCATTGGAGAGCACGCATATATTGGAAACGAGGCCTACCAGCTCGATGCTCTCGAACGGCCGGCGATCGACGCTCGAAGCAACTTTCTGCGCCTCGCGCAAGCGCTCGAACAGATCCGCCGATCCGAATGTAGGTTTATAGAACACTTCGTCGGAATCGTGCTGCGTGAGCGCCACCTTCCCGTACAGCCTATGTCCGTGCGAGCCCTCGATACAGTGGGGAACAGGGAGGTTGATGCCCTCTTGCGTCTCAAGATAATCGCGATGATGCGTATCGAACGTATAGGCGATCATGTCCCCCGCAGCTCGATACGCGGCAACTTTTTCGGCGATGGGACCGTCAAGCGCCTCCGCGCCAGGAAACCCCAAAGCTCCGTCGACGAAATCGTTTTGGTAATCGACGACGACCAACAAGCGCTTCATGGCTCGTTCGACCCTCTCTCTCGGTAATTCGTTATCTCTCGTCGCGGAGCCGTATGACGCGCTCGCGCGCCTCTGCCATAATCGCAGCCACGTCGACTTCCTCGACGTCAAGCAGTTCGGCTGCCGCGAACCTCGCTTCCAGAATACCGAACATTGTAGCGATACCACATAGATAATCATAGCCGTAATTCGCATTTGCCAGTACTCCGCCGCAGGTGGTGATGTACGTGAGGCGCGCGGCGCGGCACAGGCCCTCGCAACGGGCGTCGGGCGTGTAATGGAACGTGACATCGCACACGCTGCAGTGCTCTAGGTGCACCTTGAGCACCGCGGGAAACGACAGGCCCCAGCAGGGAGCCCCGATGAGCACCTCATCGGCCGCAGCGAGCTGACGAGCCAGGTCGAATAAGGGGTCCTCGAAGGCGCCCTCCGTCAGGTTCTGTGAACGAAATCAACGAGTGCGCCGTCGAGAGGCCTCGGATTCAGCCGAGCCAGATCGATTTCGATCACGTCGTCGCGCCCTTCGAGGTACGTGCGGCAAAGCTCAAGCGTGCGCGACTCCTCCCCGCGCATGCACGCGTTTACGAACAGCAACGCCATAAGATGACCTCCCGAAGACGAATGGCACGCGGCACGGCACGAACAGCCCATCTGCCGTGGCTTCGCAACGAAGCCCAGGACCGGCGTCTATATCTACCAGGATAGCAAGCCAACCCGAAAACAGCCAATCGCATCCGCGAGCGCTCGGTTCGCGCGAAAAGGCGCCCCCCTTCGCCGAGCTGCGAGAGGCGCGGGCTCGCCGAGCCCTAAAGCACCCGCGCAAGGCGAAGCCCCGGGTGGACTAAACCGCCCGGGGCCTCCCGCCCCCCGATTGTCAAGCACGTTAACGCGATGCCCGCCGCACCAGCAGCGCGACACCTCCCGCGACCACGGCGGCAATCCCGAGAACCGCAGCCACGGGCCCCGTCGGATCCCCGGTGGTCGGCAGACCCGCCTTCGCATCCTTCGCGCCCTTTTCTTCCTTCCAAATAGCCCTGAACTCTACCTCGTAGCCATCGGAAGAAGCTTCGTTAAGCTCAACGCCCGACTTGAAATCCTCTTTCACCGCTTTGAGGAAGGTGCCGCCTCCGCTGCGCAGGACGCACATCCACCCTCCGAAGGCATAACCGGACTTGGTCGGCTCAACGCCGTCGAAGAAAGCGAACTCGCTGCCCGGTATCGTATCGTTGAACCCGTAGGACCCCGCCGTGAAGCGGGGGTCGAACACCGTCGGGTCGCCTGCGGGCGCCGAACCCCCCATAAGGTCGAACGTTATCTTGGCAGGCCAGGCAGCAGGGCCGCCATCGGGCCTCCACTTCGCCGTGAAAGCAACCTTGTACCCTGTGTCGGAAGGCTGGTCGAGAAGGAAGCCCCCGACGAAGTCGTAGTGATCGGTCAGCGGCTTGAGGATCGCGTCGTTGCCGTCGAATAGGGCGCACGTCCACCCCTCGAACGCGAAGCCGGCCTTGACGGGGACGGCGTCCTTGAAGAAGGCGAACTCGCTGGCCGGAATCGTGTCGCCCTGCTTGTAGGCGCCCGCCGTGGCGCGGGGGTCGAAAATCGCCGGGTCGAGCGCGGGCGCCGAGCCGAGCGCCAGGTCGAACCTAATGGCGACAGGAGTGGCAACGTCTGGGCCCGAGGGCCTCCATGTAGCCGTGAGCTTCACCTTGTAGGTGTTCGGAGTGGCTACGTCGAGCGGAATGTCGTCCGCGCTGAGATCGTACGCGCCCACCGACTTCAACAGGTTGCCGTTTCCGTCAAGCAGCTCGCAGAGCCACCCGTTAAACACGAAGCCGGGCTTGACGGGTATCTTGCCCTCCTGGCGGCCAAGCTCTTCGAAGCGGAACGTGTCGCCCTGCTTGTAGTAGCCTGCCGAGACAGTGGGACCGAACGTCAGGGGATGGTCGCCTGCCGCGGGCACGCCGCCTGCGAGGTCGAATTCCGTCCAAATGTGCTCTC
>CAUVMU010000109.1:0-5719 GCA_963552775.1 uncultured Eggerthellaceae bacterium
GGGCGTGTCGACGTTCTCTTCGTTGGCGAAGGCCTCGACCATGGCGTCGAGCTCGTCGGGGTCGCGTAGCCCCATGTCGTACAGGACAAGGTCGCTGATCGACCCGTCGCGGTTCAGCACGAGCACGAGTTCGTCGAGTTTTTCGGGCCAGGTTCCCGCTTTGAGATCGTACTGGTTTTCGACCAGGCTCGTGTCGCTTGGCAACATGGAGAACACATCGGTGCTCATCGACATGGAGACGAGGCTGTTCGAGCTGACGTTCGAACCCGCTCCGAGCGCGGCGAACGAGGTGTCGGGGTTGACCTGGCGAACCCCCCTCGAGGTGTCGAAGGCGTAGATTTGGGGGACGATGCCGTAGTTGTATTGGATGAGGTTCACGTACTCGTCGATGCCGCCGCCGTTCGCGTCGAGGAACTTCTTCAGGGAGGCGAGGTCGTTCTTCCCCACGCGCGAGAACATGTTGGTGAGGGTCTTGCGCTCGTTGACGGTGCCGGCACCTTCCGCAGACGATTCGTCGCCCGCAGCGTTTCCTGCGGAGACGAGGGTCGGGCCCGACGAGGCGTCCGAGCTGCCTGCGGAATCCCCGCTCGAGCCCACCAGAAACGAGGCGAGGTCGATTCCCGTGCTCTGGATCGACAGCGGATAGACCGACAGCGTCTCCTCCTCGACGTTCTTGATGTAGTTGTTCACGCCGTTGGCCAGCGCGAGGATGGCCGCGATGCCGATGATGCCGATCGACCCGGCGATGGCGGTCATGAGCGTGCGGCCCTTCTTCGTCATAAGGTTGTTGAACGAAAGCGACAGCGCCGTGAAGAACGACATGGCCGTACGGCGCGCGGGTTTCGCGTGGGCGGCCGATACCTCCTCGGCCGTGGGGAGGTAGGGATTGCTGTCGGAGCTGATGACGCCGTCTGCGAGGTTCACGATGCGCGTCGCGTAGCGCTCGGCGAGCTCGGGGTTGTGCGTGACCATGATGACGAGGCGGTCTGCGGCTATCTCGGTGAGCAGGTCCATGATCTGGACGCTCGTCTTCGAGTCGAGGGCGCCGGTCGGTTCGTCGGCGAGCAGAATCTCGGGGTCGTTGATGAGCGCGCGTGCGATGGCGACGCGCTGCATCTGCCCGCCGGAGAGCTGACTGGGCTTTTTGCCCACGTGGTCGGCTAAGCCGACGCGTGCGAGCGCGTCGAGCGCGCGGCGGCGGCACTCGTCGTGCGAGACGCCCGACAGCGTCAGTGCGAGCTCGACGTTGGCGAGCACCGTTTGATGGGGGATGAGGTTGTAGCTTTGGAACACGAAGCCGATGCGGTTGTTGCGGTAGGCGTCCCAGTCGCGGTCCTTGTACTCCTTCGTAGACACGCCGTCGACCACAAGGTCGCCCGAATCGTAATGGTCGAGCCCTCCGACGATGTTGAGCATGGTGGTCTTGCCGGACCCCGACGGGCCGAGCACGGCCACGAACTCGCTGTCGCGAAACGACAACGACACGCCGTCGAGGGCCTTTTGGGTGAACGAGCCGGTGGTATACGACTTGCTGATATCGATGAGTTGGAGCATAGGGGCCTTTCCGGTGGCGTTGCGCGAGCGGACGGAATGCCGCTCCGCTTACGAGGGAGAGCGTACCAGCGCGCGCTGCGGAAAAGTAGTTTAGTAACTAAAATGTAAGGAGTTCTCCCGTTGCGCCCACAAGAAGTGTGGACGTGCGGACATGCGAGCAGGGTTTCGACAGGGCGCTCGTTCTCACTCGCGCCGCAAGCGCGCCGCAAGGCCAGATGCGCAAACGTGTGGATGCGCATATGCCGCCTTGGCAAAAAGCGCGTAAGGAGTATGATGAAGGGGTCGTTGCGGGCGCGCGCCCGCTGTCGTTTCGTGAAGGGATTGCTATGGACAAAAAGGTGCACGAGCTCATCAACGAGCAGATCAACAAGGAGTTCTTCTCGGCATATCTGTACCTGTCGTTTGCCGACTACTACGAGGAGCAGGGCCTGAAGGGATACGCGAACTGGTACGTAATCCAGGCGCAGGAGGAGCGCGACCATGCGCTCATCTTCCGCAGCTACCTGCTCGACAACGACTGCCCGGTGGTTCTCAAGGCCATCGCCAAGCCCGAGGCGAAGTTCACGAGCTTCCTGGAGCCGCTCGAGGCCGCGCTTGAGCACGAGGAGTACGTAACGGCCTCCATCAACGGGATATACGCCGCCGCCGACGCGGTGCACGACTACCGCACCATGAACTTCCTCAAGTGGTTCGTGGAGGAGCAGCTCGAAGAGGAGGCCACGGCGCGCGACATGATCGCGGCCATGAAGCTGTTCGGTGCCGATGCCAAGGCCCTGTACGACCTCGACCAGGCGAACCTCGCGCGTACCTACACCCCCGCAGCTCCGCTCAACGCGTAGGCCGCGTCGCTTCCGCCCGAAATCCCCGCCGGGCCGCCTGCAGCGATCGCAAGCTGCGGGCGGCCCGGCCAAACGCTACGTCTTGTCTCCGATGAGGGCGCTCACGATGCTCGCCACAATGCTGATGACGATGCTCGCCATGAAGGCGCTCAAAAACCCCGAGAAGACAATACCTGTTCCGAACAGGCCGTTCGCAAGCCATGCTGCCAGATACAGCATGAGCGTGTTCACGATCAGGTAGAACAGCCCCAACGTGAGCACGGTGATGGGGAGGCTCAAGATCTGCATGATGGGCTTCACGCTCACGTCGATCAGGGCGAGCGCCAATCCGAGCACGATGACGGATGACAAGGTGTTGCCGCTTCCGGCTACGCTGATGCCCGGAACGATCAAGATGGCCGCTGCAGTTGCAACGGCGAGCGCGGTCCAATGGATGATGAATTTCATGGGACGCTCCTTCGCTGCGATTCTACAGGTATTATTAGCACGGCTGTCGCGCTTCGGCGCAGATGGTCAAACAAATGTAAGATTGGGGCCGCACGGCCCGAGAGCGGTTGGGTGGAGCATGGGCCGAAACACAGGGCGTCCGTCGACGTCGAGGGCGGGGAAGTCGGGGAGGATGCAGCGCATTGACGTGGCAGGCGCGGGAAAGCACGGGGATGCGGCCGTCCGCCGGTGCCCCGTCGCGCGCGAATGCGGCGGCTGCCAGCACGTTTCGCAGCCTTACGCCGACCAGCTCGCCGAGAAGCAGGCTTTCGTCGCCGGCCTGTTCGCCGAGGCGGGGCTCCTCTCCGGTCCCGATGCGCCCTGCCTGCTCCCCATAAAGGGCATGGTCGAACCGTATTTCTACCGGAACAAGGTGATGTCGCCGTTCGCGCGCGGCAAGCGCCTGCCCGTACAGAGGAACGGGCGCCGTTTGCAATCTGACGGGCGCGGCACCCGGCTCCGGTCGCACGCATCGCGGCCGCGCTACGAGATTTTGACGGGCATGTACGCGGCGGGGACGCACCGTGTGGTTCCCACGGACTGCTGCCTGGTCGAGAACGAGAATGCCCAGGCCATCGTGCGCGCCATCCGCGCCCTTATGCCGCGTTTCGGGCTGGAGCCGTACCGCGAGGACGAGGGCGCGGGCTTTCTGCGCCATGCGGTGGTGCGCACGGGACATCAGAGCGGGGAAGTGCTCGTCACGCTCGTTACGAACGGAGATGACTTCCCCGCATCGCGAGCGTTCTGCCGCGAGCTCGTGAAGCGCTGCCCCTGCATCACCACGGTGGTGCAGAACGTCAACGAGCGCCGCACGAACGTGGTCCTCGGCGAGCGCGAGAAGCGCCTGTACGGTCCGGGATTCATCCTCGATCGGCTGTGCGGGTTGAGCTTTCGAATATCTTCCCAGTCGTTCTACCAGGTCAACGTTGTGCAAACCGAAGTTCTGTACGAGTGTGCCATGGAGCTTGCGAGTTTGGACGGCGCTCAGTCGGTCATGGACGCCTACTGCGGCACGGGAACGATAGGCCTCGTTGCCGCCGCGCGCGGAGCGCGCGAGGTGGTGGGCGTCGACACGGTCGAATCCGCCGTGCGCGATGCGCGCGAGAACGCACGGCACAACGGTGTTGAGAACGCGCGCTTCGTGGCTGCCGATGCGGGGGCGTTCATGCGCGAGCAGGCGGCTGCAGGCGCACGGTTCGACGTCGTGTTCATGGACCCTCCGCGCGCCGGAGCGGCCGAGGAATTCCTCGAGGCGCTCTGCGCGCTTGCGCCCGAACGTGTGGTGTACGTTTCATGCAATCCGCGCACGCAGGCGCACGATGCTTCCTATCTGGTCGAACGCGGATATACCGTGCAAAAGGTGCAGCCCGTCGACATGTTTCCGCATACCGATCATGTGGAGACGGTGGTATTGATGTCGAAGGTCAAAGAACGAGATCACATAACAATGCCCATGGTAGCACCTGGAGGTGCGATGACCATAGTTCGACCCGCGCGCTCCTAAACTCTCGGAATATAGGGTTTATTTTACGATGACGATAGCATGTTTGGTCGGAGATGCAGGAATACTGGGGAGCCTGAACGTGGCTTGCAATGGCTTGATTTAAGTCGGGAATACAGACGATTACCTTGCGAGATGCTTAAAGACACGAAACCCCCTCCTCGGTGCAAGAGAATGCACGAGAAAGAATCGGATAATACGAGGAAGCTGGCTCTCTATCGTTCGGGCACGCCATCGGGATGGGTGGGGCTCCTCGAGAAGACGTCCTCCGTGAATCCGCACCAACCCTCTTCGAGACGGTCCTCCAGCTCGTCGACGAACATCTCAATATCGTGAACACGAGCAGCGTCCAGATTGGTGGTGAACCGCGTGGCGGCGCTACCGAACCGGAGCTTCAAGGCGCTTTCTCCCTCGGGCAGCGGCTGGCCCACGATGGCGTTGGCCATTGCCGCCCGAGCTCGCAGGTAATCTGCGCCGAACGCCCTCTTGATGGCCTCGTCGAGGTTGCGCCTGCTGTTGGGTGTCTCGATCTCCGCCATGCAAGCTCTCCAGAAGCGCAGCTTTCTCTTCTGCTCGGATGAGCCCGAGCGCCCTCGCGCGACGATTTGCGTCAATAAGTCTACTCGCCATCATCGTGCCCCTGCAAGCCAGTATCGCCGCAGAGATGGTCTGGGACGGAATACCCTCGTACTCGGTCGTGTCGCCGCAGTCGGGCCGCTTGACAATTCTGATGGAGGCCGGCAGGCTCCTGCATGACCTTCGGGCTGGGCACGGGCACCTGGGCGTCCTGGCTTGACCTGGACAAGAGGAAGATGAGCATACGGCACCATGAAGCGCGCATGGTGGTCCCGCTCACGCGGGACGAGGGCGGCATCATGGAATGCGCTTTCCCCGCCTACGGCATCGTGAAACTGGCCGTCACCAACACGCGCGTTGACATGTCTCCATACGGGCAGAGTGTGTTTGCGGACGCCGTCGACGCACCGTACGAACGGGCCAGCGGCCATGACCGGTGGCACAGATAAAATCGATATCGTGACGCGCACGGTCTCGGTGACTGTCAACAACGAAAACCGTTCAGGTTCATCGGCTCGGAAGCGATTGCAAGCTTTTTACCACGGTCTTATCGGCTATGAGAGTCTGACGCTTGCCCTGCGAACCCTTCTGCCTGTTAGCGTCCTTCGAGGCCTTGACGGATGAAGCGAAGCCTTGCTACCATCCAGCTCGGGAGGACCGTTCCCAACGGGGCGTTCGTCCCGGGAACACGATTCGACTCGGACCTCGACGCCTAGAAGGGGGCCTCGATGGGAGACGCCGGCTTCATCCGCGGCGAGGAGGC
>CAUVMU010000110.1:0-5702 GCA_963552775.1 uncultured Eggerthellaceae bacterium
GGATGCGAGCGGCGCGGGCTCGCCGGGCGCGGGCTCGTCGCGGGATGCGGACGGCGCGGGCTCGGCTCCAGCCTCGTCCTCTTCGACGAACGCATGGGCCGCCGCTATCTCGAGCGCCTTGTAACCCAGCATGAGCGACTCGACGAAAGCGCGGCACCCGCGAACCACCGGCCAGTACAGCCATCCGTTGCAGGCGCGGCCGCTCGCAAGGTCATGTTCCTCGGTGTACACGCCGCCTTCGGGCTCGCGCACAGCAACCGCCCAGTTGTACTTGCCGCGCATCATGATGCCCTCGAGCAGCGCCTGGCCGCCCACATGCGTCTTCAGCGCCCCGTCTTCCGAGAACGCACGGGAAAAATCGCTCTTTCGCTCATCAGCCATGCAAGAACTTCCTTTTAATCGCGCACGACGCGCGGGTAGGGGGTCCCGCACGTCATCTTCCCTTCGGGACAGTGCCCCCGCACGCATCCGGCTCCGGCATCGGCGAACACGTAGGGAGCCGTCGGACGCGCAAGCTCGAGCATGCGGTGCGCGAGGTCGCGAATCTCCCACTGAGCGCGGTTGCAGCAGCGCAGCTCGAAGAAGTGCAGCAACTCGCGCACGTTCATGGTGACGACTATCTTCGACTCGGCAGCATTCGGCAGGATGTAGCGCGCGTCTTCAGCGGGGATGCCGGCTTCGACGAAGGCCTGATAGGCAATCTCGATCTGCGCGATCAGGTCGTCGAAGCGCGCCGAAGCCTCCTCGTTTTCGGCGATGCTCTTCGGCTTGACCACGTCGATGCCGTCCTTGAACTTCACGTAGCGCTGGCTTTGCTGGTTGAAACTGGCAAGGCGATGGCGCACAAGCTGATGGGTAAGGGCACGCGACACACCGTCGATTGCGAACGTGTAGCTGGCGTGCTCGAGCGTCGAGTGGTGGCCGCTGACCAAAACCGTGCGCAGAACGCTTTTAACGCGTTCCTCGGACAGCGATTCCATGAGCTCGGCCGCCCCGACAGGAGCGTAGCAGAGCCGGGCCGCCGTCGCGATGGCTCGCTCAAGATCTTGCGTGTGGTACAACAACTCGACCTGCATGTTCTGCCTCTCTCCTGCGCGCGTGCGCCCCGCGGCGGCTTCCGAAGTTCTTTCGCGTGGTATTCTTGCGTAGTATAGTACCCAAAGAACGCGCTTCGACCCTTCGAGGCGCCCAGCGAGCAGACAGCCCACACAAGCGAGCATGCGCGAAAGGCAGCGTTATGACCGAGCCCTTCAAACCGATGCTGACCACCCTCGACTGGAACGAGGAGTGGAAGACCCTTCAAATCCAGCGCCGCCGTGCCGACAACGAGGCGTTTTGGGATTCACGGGCCGCGACGTTCCCCACCTCGCACGGCCCTCAGAGCGGCTACGCGGCGCGCTTCCTCGAACTTGCGGACATACGACCGGGAGAAACCGTGTTCGACATGGGATGCGGCACCGGCGCGCTCGCAACACCGCTCGCCCTCGCGGGCCACCGCGTGACAGCGGCCGATTTCTCGCAGGGCATGCTCGACGCCATGGTCGCTGACCAGGCGAGCCACGGCGTCACCACCGTGTCCGCCCTGAAGATGAGCTGGAACGACGACTGGGAAGCGCATGGGATCCTCCCCGAGAGCGCCGATGTAGCGATTGCGTCGCGCTCCATCGCCACCTCCGATTTGAAACGCGCCCTTTTGCAGCTCGATCGGGTGGCACAGCGGCGCGTGTGCATCACGCTGGCCTGCGGTTCGTCGCCCCGTATCGACGAGTCCCTACTCGAGGGCGTGGGATTGCAGCCGCGCCTCGGTCGGGACTTCGTGTACGCGTTCAATATCCTAACGAGCAGCGGCATCAAACCCGAAATCGCCTATATCCCCAGCAGCCGCTATGAGACGTTCGATTCGGTCGAGGAGGCGCAGGCCGTTTTCGAGAACATGGTGCGCCACGCGGCCGACGAGTTCGCCTCCCCCGCCGAAATCGATGCGGCATGCGCGCTCATCCCCCGCTGGCTCGACAAGAATCTCATCGAGAACGACCGGGCAGGACAGCCGGGGCGGGGCAACACGGTGGAAAAACGCTTGCGCACCGCAAAGACCAGGACCGTCACCTGGGCGTTTCTCGCCTGGAACAAGTAAGAGCCGCTTCGCCGGGCACCTTCGACCTCGCGCGCCGGGCCCGTGCAACCTCGTCCTCGCGCGCCGGGCGCACGCATAAGGAGCAGGCGCTTTGCAATGCTGGTGACGAAAAGAGCGCGGGCCTGCGTCGGCAGAACGCCGATGCAGGCCCGCGTGAAGTGAGAGCGCTGTTCGCGCTACAGCTCGATGCGCTCGAACATATCCTTGCCCATACCGCAGATAGGGCACACGAAATCGTCGGGGAGCTCGTCGACGTACTCGATATGGCCGCAGATGGTGCAGCGCCAAGCGTACGTGCACTCAGAGGGCGCGGATGCGTCCTCCTCAACGGAAGCCGCCTCCGAAGAGGCGGACGGCACATCCTCGCCCACATAGCTCGACGCCTTCGGCGGGGTTTTGCCCCCCTTGACCGTATGGTAGTACGCATACGTCATAGGATCGCAACCGTCAATGCAAGCCGATTCCTCAACCTCGCCGATGAACACAATGTGCGTGCCCACGTCGACGGAGTTCACGATGCGCACCGAAAAACGGGCGACGTACCCCTCGTCAACGTAGGGAATACCCGCCTCATCAAAGTCCGTCGGAAAACCCTCGAACTTGTCACAGTCGTCGCTCGTGCGGAACCCGAACGTGCCGATCAGCTCCATCGATGCCGACTCGCCCAAACACGCGGCGACATAGCGGCCCTGGGACTGCAGGGCGCGGCATGTCGCGTTCTCTTTGTTCACGGCGACGCTCACCTGGAATGGAGACGAGGTGACCTGGCCGAACGTGTTTACTATACATCCTACAGGGCGCTCGCCGTCCTTCGTGGTGATGACGAACATGCCATAGCTCAAACGGTAGAACGCTTTTTTGTCTATCATGGAGGTCCTCTCTTCGCGCACAGGCACTGCCACGCGCTCTTCCTTCCCGTCGCATGCCATCATAGCACTCGGACGAACGTTTCATGCGGTCGACCGAAAGCGCGACAAGGCGAAGAGCTTGCAGCAGCGACAAGCAGCACAACGAAAGAGAGCACCCCTTCGCGAGAAGACTAGATGCGCGGCTTCCTCACCAGGTTGATGATGATGCCGATCAGACCGAGCAGTGCGCCCAGAAAGAACGAGGCAACCGGGTTGAAACCCTTCTTGTTGCCGATAACCACGTTGATGACGCCCATCGCGACGGCGAGGACGAGCGATACGATCAACATCGTCGGATCTACGCTCGAATAGGCAAGTGCGGTCGAGGTGTCCATATATTCTCCCTTTCGTAGACGAGTAACGCGTTTCGAAACGCGCTTAGAAGAGTAAACCTAATATTACGGAATTCGTCAATACAATCGACGCTCCAAACGACATAACGGTGCAATGTTCGCCTTGAAGACCTCAGTTTTCAAGCCCGAAGGCCCCGAACACGGCGGCACGACCCTCGTCATCGGCATGAAGAGGACTCACGCCGCCCCACGGCGCACAGGCGAAACGGTCGCGTGCGCATGCGTACAACTGCTCGCGCACCACCACGAGCGCATGGGGGCAGCGCGGCGCCGCTCCGGCATCCACGAGCGCCACGGCCTCAGTCAGTCCCTCGCCGCGCGCAAGCTCGAGCATGCCGAACTCGTCGATTACCAGAAGTCCCGCCCTCGCAGACGACGGGACCGGCGTAGAAGCACGAACGCTCGCAGCGGGCGTGAAACCCACTTCAAAGCGCACCAGACGGGCTATTTTCGAGAAATGTTCGTTCACCTGCACAATAGCCGCATCGTCGATAGACCAGACGAGGTTCGCCCGCGCGCTCTGGCTTTTCGCATCGAACACGCCGGCCGCCTGCGCCAAATCGCATCGTCGCGCGAAGGGCACTCGCGCGCCGGAGGGCAAAAGCACGTTGTCGATTCCCGTTTTCTCGAGGCGTGCGGACGCGGGATTGCCGGCTAGAACGCGCGCGCTCACGAACCCCGCACTGTCCTCTGCGTCACGGCTCTCTCTCCACACCCCCGGCGCCACCACGCCCCAAACGGGAACGCCGCGCTCGAGCATATCTCTTGCAAGCGCCTGCAACCAGCGCGTTTTCCCCGTTTGAACCTGCCCGGTAAGCAAAAACAGCATGGAAACCCTCACGTTCGCTTTCTCTTCGTCTATAGTATATCCTGAAGCACGGAAGACCGAGAGGGCATGCAAGCGAAAGGGGATTCATGGAACCGACCGGGAGCGCTTCGTGCGCCGACCGCAAGAACCAACCGAACGGCATTATCGACTATCCGAATACCTACGATCGCAGCTGGAAGCTGTACAACCACCTCATCGGGCAGATTCCCGACGATATCATCGTGCGCTCCTACTGTCTCGGCACGCGCTGGTCATACGTGGAAGCGGACTGCGGCATGGGCGTGGCCTGGACGGCCAAAGGCGGGGCGCCCCGCACCGTCAAACGCGACCTGCGCGGCCTGCCCCTGCGCGTCGTAGCAGAGATGTCGAAATCCTGGTGCTTCGAGGAGGCTACGCTCGGCATCGCGGCGCTCAACGCGTACTACTCGCGGCGTGAACTGCTCGATCCGCTCGGCGCGCGCTACGACGAGCCCGTCGAGCTGCCCGACGGGACAACGCGCAAGATGGACGCCTTCTCGCTGTACCGCGACCGCATGGAGGGAAAGAAGGTCGTGGTCGTGGGACATTTCCCCCACGTCGACCGTATCGCCGAGTACGCCCAGCTCACCGTTTTGGAACGCAACGTGACCAACCCGCTCGACACCCCCGATCCGGCATGCGAGTACGTTATGCCCTCGACCGATTTCGCGTTCGTCACCGGCGTCACGTTCATCAACAAGACCGCGCCGCGCCTGCTCGATCTTACCCGCAACGCAACAACGGTGTTCGTGGGGCCGAGCACGGTCATGTCGCCGTTTTTATTCGAGTGGGGCGTGGACATGCTGGCCGGCAGCGTAGTCGCCGATTCCGAGAAGGTTCGATTCGCCGTGCAGAACGGCACGGGACAGTTCTTCGGCGAGGCGCTCTGCATGATGTCGCTTTCGCGTCCGGCGTAAAGAGGATATCCCACGTGCGCTTTCGAAATCTGTGCACTGCCTGAGCGCACAAGAACGCCCGAGGCAAACACTCGGGCGTTCTTCGTATATCGCGATTGTGCGGATTCGAGCTATTCGACAGCAGTCTCGGCGGCTTCGGCGGCTTCGGCGGCGGCCTCATCGGCAACGGGAGCGGCTTCCTCGGCGGCTTCGACAGCCTTGGCGGCTTCGGCGGCGGCCTTCTCGGCTTCGGCAGCGGCCTTGGCGGCGAACTCCTCCGCCCGCTTGGCCTTAGCGGCGGCCTTGGCATCGCGCTCAGCCTTGCGCTTGGCCTCGACCTCGGCAGCTTCGGCAACGCGTTTAGCCTTGCGCTCGGCCTCGCGAGCGGCAACGGAGGCGCTGGCGGAACCGAACTTGCTGGCGAAGCGCTGCACGCGTCCGCCGGTGTCGACGAACTTCTGCTGGCCCGTGTAGAACGGGTGGCAGGCGCTGCAAATTTCGATGCGCAGCTCGGGTTTCGTAGCGCGCGTCTTGAACGTGTTGCCGCAGCTGCACGTGACCGTG
>CAUVMU010000111.1:0-5640 GCA_963552775.1 uncultured Eggerthellaceae bacterium
GTACGAGCGCTACGGGCCTCGACATCGTCGCGTTGCAGGATCTGCCGCAGTGGGAGCTTGCACGCAGTCAAGAGAGGGGGGTCTGATGGCGCATCTTGTGAACGAACCTGCCCGCTTGCTTTCGAACAAGCAGGTCGGCCCTCGATTGTATCTCATGGTGCTCCATGCGCCCCTTATCGCTTCGCACGTACGCCCCGGACAGTTCGTCCACCTGCTCGTTCCCTCCATGGAAGCGCACGTGCTCAGACGGCCTTTCTCCATCTACGCGCGCGATACCGCCGTTGGGACCGTCGAGATTCTGTACCAGACCGTCGGGTTCGGAACCCGTCATATGGCCGACCTCTCGTGCGATGGCGGCGCCTTCGAGCTCATCGGGCCCGTCGGGAATACCTGGTCGCTCTCGGATGGTGATGCTCTCGTTGAAGGGGGCGAAGTCGCCTTGCGCCGTGTCCTGCTCGTCGGTGGCGGTGTGGGCGCGGCGCCTCTGCATCTTCTTGCCGAAGAGCTTGTGGGCCGAGGCGACGCGGTCGACCTCGTGCTCGGCGCGCAGACGGCTGACGCGCTCGTGTGCCGCGAGCGCTATGCGCGCCTGCTCGGTCGCGAGCCCTTCTGCGCGACCGATGACGGATCGTACGGGCGCGCCGGTTTCTGCACGTCGCTTGTGGAAGAGCGCCTTGCTCAAGGCTCGTCGACCGACGGCGGATCATACGATTGCGTGTACGTGTGCGGCCCCGAGCCGCTCATGAAGATAGTTGCGGACCTTGCGCGGGAAGCCGACGTCGCTTGCGAGGTTTCGCTCGAGCGGCGCATGGCCTGCGGGGTGGGCGCCTGCCTGTCGTGCGTGGTCGACACGGTGGACGGCAAGCGCCGCTCCTGTGTTGACGGCCCCGTGTTCGATGCCCGAAAGGTGGTGTGGTAATGCGCGATTCGTTGAAATCCGCACCGGCGGCACCGCGCGAGACTCCCGTTCGCCTCGCGGTCGACCTTGGCGGCCTTTCCATGAAGAACCCCGTCACCGTGGCCTCGGGCACGTTCGCGGCCGGGCGCGAGTACGCCGACTTCGTAGACGTCTCAGCTCTCGGTGCCGTTACGACTAAGGGCGTGTCGCTGCACGGCTGGGAGGGCAACGCGAGCCCGCGTATCGCCGAAACGCCGAGCGGCATGCTCAACTCCATCGGCCTGCAGAACCCCGGCGTGCGCCATCTTATCGAGGAGGACCTTCCCTGGCTCAATCGAATGGGCGCTCCGGTGATCGTCAACGTTTCGGGGCATAGCTTTCAAGAATACGTCGACGTCATCGAGGAGCTCGAGAAAACCCCTCTTGTGGACGCCTACGAGATCAACATCTCGTGCCCGAATGTCGATGCGGGGGGCATGAACATGGGCTGCCGGACCGAGAGCGTTTCGGCCGTCGTCTCGCGCTGCCGCGCTGCTACGAAACGACCGCTCATCGTGAAGCTCACGCCGAACGTCACGAACATATCCGACATCGCCCGCGCCGCCGAGGCGGCTGGAGCTGACGCCGTGTCGCTGATCAACACGCTGCTCGGCATGGCCGTAGACGCCGAGCGCCGCCGTCCCGTTCTCGCCCGCGTGGTCGGAGGCCTTTCGGGCCCGGCGGTGAAACCGGTCGCCCTGCGCATGGTCTGGGAGGTTTCCCGTGCTGTGAAGGTTCCCGTGCTCGGCATGGGCGGCATCTCCACCGGCACCGACGCCGTCGAATTCATGCTCGCCGGTGCGACCGCCGTGGCCGTGGGCACGGCGAACTTCACGAACCCCTGCGCGACGGTCGATGTTGTGGACGGCATCGTCGACTACTGCGAACGGCAGGGCGTCTCCGACGTGAACGAGTTGATAGGAGCACTGGAATGTTGAACGAATTCATCTCGATACCACCGCGCGAGCGCGTGATCGTGGCTCTCGACTGCGCAGCGGACGAGGCGCTGCGTCTGGCGGATGCCCTGGAAGGACGCGCCTCGTGGCTCAAGGTGGGCATGACGCTGTACTACGCCTGCGGTCCCGCTATCGTGCGCGCGCTCAAGGACCGCGGATTCAACGTGTTCCTCGATTTGAAACTCCACGATATTCCGTTCCAGGTCGAGGGGGCGGCCGCATCGGCCGCTGCCTCGGGCGCCGACATGATCACCATGCACGCGCTCGGGGGCGCGGCCATGCTCGCGGCGGGTCAGCGCGGCGTCGAGAGCGCCTGCGCGGCAGCGGGACGTCCTGCGGTGGTTACGCTCGGCATCACGGTTCTCACGAGCATGGACGATGCGGCGCTTCGCGGTATCGGTATCGAGCGAGCCGCTGCTGAACAGGTCGAACTGCTCGCGGAAGTCGCGCGCGAGGGCGGTATCGCGGGCGTGGTCGCCTCTCCGCAGGAGGCGGGCCTTCTGCGTCGTGTCCTGGGCCCGGCCGCCTACATCGTCACGCCCGGCGTGCGTCCGGCAGGGGCCGATAAGGGGGATCAGAGCCGCGTGGCCACGCCTCAGGAGGCCTTCGATGCCGGAGCCTCGCACATCGTGATCGGCCGCCCTGTCACGTGCGCGGAAAACCCTGCTCGTGCATTCGATACGATAGTTTCTGAAATTTCATAGACGAATTCATCCGGATTCGGGTACAATACGCCGTTACCGTATGTGCATCGCAGCCCTGTCTTTTCGGTATTGAACCTCTGAAATGGGGTTTAATGTGTTTCCTCGTTGAAATTTTCTCAGTACTGGATGCAGGTTCTGCTGTTATGCTACATTGTCGGTACGATTTGAAAGTCGTAGGAACGATTTGAAGGAGATACACGATGGCAATTCCTCAACTCAGCGCCGACGAGCGCAAGGCTGCTCTCGAGAAGGCCAAGGCGGCTCGCATCAAGCGCGCCGAGATCCGCGAACAGCTCAAGAGCGGCGAGCTCTCCGTTAAGGATATCCTGGGCATGAAGGATGACCCGATCGTTGGCCGCATGAAGGTTTCCACCCTCATCGAGACGCTTCCCGGTTACGGCAAGGCCAAGTCCGAGAAGATCATGGCCGAGCTTCAAATCGCCGAGAGCCGCCGTCTTCGCGGTCTGGGCGAGCGTCAGCAGACCGCCCTGCTGGAGCGCCTTGGCTAATTTCCGCATGCGACGCGGAAATCTTTTCGTCATATCCGGGCCATCAGGTGCTGGCAAAGGCACGCTGGTGGCCCGTCTGTTGCGGGAGGTCCCCGATACCTGGGTTTCCGTATCGATTACGACGCGCGCTCCGCGCGCGGGCGAGGTCGATGGCGTGCACTACTTCTTCGTCGAGGAAGCCGAGTTCGACCGCCTTGCACGCACGGGCGGCCTTCTTGAGTGGGCCCGCTACTCCGGCAACGGGTACGGAACGCCGCGCGCCTCGGTCGAGGAGCATATCGCCGCCGGCGATCAGGTTATTCTCGAAATCGAGGTCCAGGGAGCCCTTCAAGTCCGCGAGCAGATGCCCGATGCGCATCTCGTGTTCATCGAGCCGCCGTCGCTGGCCGTGCTCGAGGAACGTTTGCGCGGACGCGGGACGGAGGACGAGGCCGCGATACGCCGCCGCATGGAAACGGCCGAGATGGAGCTTTCCTGCAAAGAGAAGTACGATACGAGCCTGGTCAACGACGATTTCGAGCAGGCGCTCGCCGAGCTCGTCTCATACGTCAACGAGCAAGCCGAAGGGAACACGGGGTTGAACCGATGAGCATTATCGAGCCTAAAATCGACGTTCTGTTGGATGAAACCGAGAACGACCGCTTTCTTTTGTGCACGCTCGCTTCCAAGCGCGCGCACGACATCAATGACATGATGCGCGGTCAGCGCGATCGCGCCATTCAGCTGCAGACTGCAGTCGAAATCGCGCGCGCGGCCGACATGAAGCCGCTGAGCATTGCCTTCGGTGAAATCGCCCGCGAAGAGGTCTCGTTCGATCCGGAGTCTATCGACGCTAAGAACCACTAGGCGCGGCTTGTCCGTATGAAAGAGTTTCACCAGCGCATCTGCTTGATTCATTACCACGAGATCGGCTTGAAGGGAAAGAACCGCGCCAAATTCGAAACGCGTCTGCTCAAGAACCTCGAAGCGCTGCTTGTGGAGTACCCGGTGGTGACGATTCACCGCATCTCCGGGAGACTCTGTGTTTTCCTGGAGGAACGCACCGAACGCGACGTCGCGCTCGCGGTGGCCGACAAGGCCGCGCGCGTTCCGGGCGTCGCGCGCGTTTCGTGCGGTTTCAAATGCCCGCGCGATATCGAAACGATGGGGCAGGTCGCCGTGAACGCCTTGGCCGAGGTCGGGCCGTTCTCCACGTTCAAGGTGGCGGCGCGGCGCAACCATACCGACTTCGAGACGAATTCCATGGAGCTGAACCGTTTGATCGGCGCAAGTCTGTGCGATGCCTATCCCGACCGTTCCGTTAAGATGAAGAATCCCGACGTGACTATCGGGGTCGAGGTCGTCCAGAATGCCGTGTACGTGTACGCGCGCAGCATCCGCGGTATCGGGGGCTTGCCCGTTGGTAGTTCGGGCAAGGTCATGGCCCTGCTTTCGAGCGGTATCGACTCTCCTGTGGCCTTGTGGAAGATGGCGCGTCGGGGCGCCGTGTGCGTGGGGGTTCATTTCTCGGGCCGCCCGCAGACTTCGGATACGAGCGAGTACCTGGTCGACGACATCGCTCGTACACTCGAAGCTTCAGGCTGTATCGGACGCGTGTACGTCGTGCCCTTCGGCGACCGTCAACGCGAGATAGCGCTTGCGGTTCCACCGGCGCTGCGCGTCATAATATATCGACGCCTCATGTTCCGCGTCGCGCAGGAAATCGCACGTCGCGAGGGAGCGGGCGCGCTCGTCACGGGGGAGAGTCTCGGGCAGGTCGCCTCCCAGACTCTCGACAACATCCGCGTGACGGATGCCGTATGCGAGCTGCCGGTGTTCCGCCCGCTCATCGGGACGGATAAGCTCGAAATCATCGAAGCGGCCACCGAACTCGGAACGTTTTCAATATCCTCCCAGGATGCGCCCGACTGCTGCACGCTGTTCATGCCGCGCAACCCCGAAACGCATGCTCGGCTTGAAGATGCCGAAACGGCGGAGGCCGGCCTTCCCCTTGAGGATTGGGCGCGCGACCTGGCCGATGCGGCCGAACCGCACGATTACGCCTGCCCGTCCTACCGCGCGCCGAAGGCTCGTCCGTAATCAAAGCTTCGCTCGTGGCCACTCCGGCCCGCTTACGGTACCTTTGCTCGTTATCACTATGGACAGGTGTGCGCGATTCTCGGGAACGTGGTCGCTCCGGCACGCTTACGGCACCTTCGCTCGTGGCCACTCCGGCACGCTTACGGCACTTTTGCTCTCTTTTCTGCTCTATATCGCCTGTTCATCGCTTATTCGCCCCGACAAAGGATTTCCGTCGGGGCTTTTTGATGGAAGGAACGGGTTTTAGGGGGGATCCTTGCTTGAGTCGTGTTTGATTCGAGCGATGCTTGGTTTGAAGCGGGGGGACTCGGGAGCGCCTTTTCGTTTGAAAGCGCAGCGCGCGGTGATGGGGCTGCGTTGCCGGTTTGCAAGGTCGTCCGCGTATCCTTGCCTTGACGGCGAGCTGGAAGGCGGTGGAGGCGATGCTCAGGCGCAAGGTTGATCTGCCCTTTGGG
>CAUVMU010000112.1:0-5574 GCA_963552775.1 uncultured Eggerthellaceae bacterium
CGCTTGTAGAGCTCTTCGGTCGTAATGTCCTCGCCGGTCACGGCCTTGTAGAACTCCGCTTCCAAGTCCAAATCGCCACGGTAGTCTCGGGACTTCGACGGGCTCATGGTCATCGGCCACACCCAGTTGCATAACGTGAGCGAATCGTGCAGCACGTCGGTCACGATGGACCACCAGCAGAACCTCGCTTTGGACTCGTTCATGGGCGTGTAGTTCTTCGTCTCGTCGATGGCGTCTGCGCCACCCCAAAGCTCGGCGGCGATTTCGCGCTTCTTCTCGATGGGCAGGCCGCAGCCTTGGAAGTTCACGGCGGAATGGATCATGTCGTCGCGGTTGAACATCATGTTGTACACGGCGCCCACCTGGCCGAAGCATTCGTGCGCGTGGTGCACGGGCCAGCCGCGGTAGTTGATGAGGCAGCTCGCGGTGGTGTCGAACCATTCCATATCGTCCCAACGTTCGCACCACACGATGTCGCCATGCGCGACATAGCTCATCTCGTTGTCGTTTTGCGCGATGTGGCGCAAGATCTTCACCATGACGGACGGGTCGTTGTTCTTGAAAGCGTCCCAGTCGAACAGGCTGTACTCCTCTTCGGGCAGCACGCGTTTGAAGATGCCCTTGGAAATGCAGTGCGCGATGTCGCGGTAAAGCTGCGCGTAGTTGCACCACAGACCCAGATCGTCCACGGTCGAACCGATGACCTGGTTCCAAATGACGCTATCCTCAGAGTTGTCTTCCACTCGCGTGTTCTCGCCGAGAATTTTGATCATGTATTTGAACGGAAAGTTCGTCACGCAGGTGTTGCCCGTGATCTCGTAACCGCCATGCTCGGCCGAGCCGGGGACGCGCATATCGGAATAACAGTGGATCGGGCAACTGTGGCACCCGTTCATCTTGATGGTGTACTTCTCGGCTTCGGGGCCGTCGTCTTTGGTCGACTTCATGCAGCGATAGCCCACGGTGTTGAGTTCGCCAGGCTTCGGCTCCCCGGTCTCGATCGGGTCGCCTTCGGCATCCGCCCAGTACAGACCCTTGCGTGCGGTCCAACGGCTGCCTTTGTCGTAGAACTCCGCCCACTCCTGCTGGGTAGAAGGCACCACGTGATTGTTGTTCGAGCCCAAAATGCTGGAAATCATGTAACCGGAGAGCTCGGCTACGACTTCCGGATGGGCCACGTTCACGCTGCCGTTGCCCTCGACAACGATGGCCTTGCATTTTTTTCGATCCCAAAACGGAACCCAAACCGGCGCCTGCGGAATGGCTACGCGAATTTATGAGGCGGGCGTACGGCAATAGGTTTTCGCCGGCCGGTCCGATAGTGGCCACGCAGAAGCTGTTGCCCTCGCGACGGCACAGCGCCTCGGTGGCAGCGCGGGTTCCCATGCCCCACACGTCGGAAGCATCCTCAATGCTGACCTGGTCGTCGAGGATTTTGATGTACACGGGCTTGTCGGAAGCACCTTCGACGACAAGCGCGTCCCAGCCGGCCAGCTTGAGTTTCGCGCCGATCATGCCGCCGCAGTGGGAATCCACGACCAAGTGGTCGGTGGTGAACGTCGATAGATGCGAGAACGTAGTACGGCCGGCCAAGGGTGTGCCCGATGCGGTGAGCGGGCCCACGGCCATGACCACCTTGCTTTCAGGGCTGAACGGATCGGTGCCTGCAGGCACTTCGTCGTACATGATCTTGTTCGCAAGGCCCATGCCGCCCAGGAAATACTTGTACGGATCGGTGGACTGGACGGTGATTTCTCCCGTGGTCAGGTTCACGCGGGCGATTTTGCCCTGCCAACCATAGGAGACGTTTTCGGTTTTCATGTCTCTCTCCAAGTCTTTGCTGTGACATTGAAGCGTGCGTGCGAGGACATGCGTGCGTTTGACCCCCCTTTTGCGGTCGAACCTAGTGTGCCCTACAGCCCGCCATGCGTGTACCTTGTTGTAGGGTATTGTGTATTCAACAGGACTTTTATCCCCATTGAGGGGACATTTGCAGGGCGCGGGCCCTCATTATGCAATGAGTGCGAAGCGTGCAAGGAATCGTGCGTCAATCGAAGAGAAACGCAAAAGGAGGGGGACTCTCGATGGACGAGAAGGGGGAAACGATTCTGTCTGAAGAGCCGCAGGCCGAACCTGCTGCCAAGGAATCACCCAAGGACTTCACTCGCCGCCAAGTCGTCGCCGGAGGCGTCGGCATCGGACTTGTCGGCCTCATCGCCGGTGGCGCATTGGCGAAATGGGGCGTCGTCGAAGATACGATCGCAAGCGGCCGAATAATCGTCGACGTTACGCCGACCAAGCTCATCGTGACCGATCGCGCCCGGTGCTCGGGCTGTCAGCGATGCGAGCTCATGTGCTCGCTACGCAACGACGGCCGCGCATGCCAGGCCACCGCGCGCGTGCGCGTGTGGCAAAACTACAACTACGGCGAGGGCTCGAACGGCCCCGACGGAATCTTCCGCAACTGCCAGTTCACCGTCGAGCACTGCAAGCAGTGCAAAGACGCCGCCTGCATGAAGAACTGTCCGGTGCACGCGATCTACGCCGATTCCGAAACCGGCGCGCGCGTGGTCGACACCGACACATGCATCGGCTGCGGGCTGTGCCACGAGGCGTGCCCGTGGAATATGCCGCAGATCGATTCGGCTAGCGGCAAATCTACGAAATGCATCGCATGCGGCCGCTGCGCCGTGCAATGCCCCAATGGGGCAATCAAGTTCGTCGATTGGCAAGACATCGCCCAAGAGGCGATCGACAAGGGAATCGTCCGCACGGCGACGCTGTTCCCCGAGGATTAACCTCGCGACCAATTCGACTTGCTTGAGAAAGGACACATCATGGACGACATGATGACGAGGCGAGGGTTCCTCGCTGCAGGTGCCGGCTGCGCGGCATTAGCCGCCCTGGGCACCTCGACGGGCTGTTCTTCCTCGCAGGCGGAACCCTCGGATTCAGATGATTTGGCCACGTACACGACGGCGACGCTGTGTGCAGGCTGTGCGAACGCATGCGGCATCGAAGCATGGGTGCGCGACGATAAACTGTGGCGCTTCATGGGCGCCGAAGGCCATCCGCATTCCGGTGGATACCTGTGCGGCCGCGGGCAGGGCCTGCCGTCGCTCACAGTTTCCGAAGACCGCGTGCTTGAGCCTCTGAAAGGCGACGGGAAAGGCGGTTTTACAAATGTAAGCTGGGACGACGCTCTTGCCGATATCGCCAATCATATATCCGGCGCCGACGGGAAGGTGGCACTGTTCCAAGACGGCCGCGCGACCGATGCGTGGTATGCCAAACGCTTCATGGCAGCCGTGGGTTCGCCGAATTGCTTCGACGATTCCGCGCTCGTGAACGCCGACATCGATGCAGCGTACGCGACGCTTTTGGGCACCACTCCGGTGTTCGACACGGCCAATTCAAAATACACCGTAATGCTCGATGCGAGCGGCGATGAGACGGTGCGCCCTGCCGAGGTGGAGAAATTCGCGAAAGCGCGCGAAAACGGCGGCCACGTGGTAGCCGTCGACCCCCGCTATGCGGGCGCCGATATGCTCGCCGACGAATGGGTGGCCGTGCAGCCTGGCTCCGAACTGGCATTTTTGCTAGGCATCATCGGCCAGATAGCGCTCGAAGGCTCTTTCGACGCGAACTTCGTCGCGCGCTACGGCGAAGGCTTCGAGGAATTCCGCAGCGCGATGCTGCGCTACACGCCCGCATGGGCTGCCGAGAAATGCGGCATCGCGGAAAGCGCGGTGCACGCTGCGGCGCAAGGCCTCGTGAGGGCCGCCCCGCATTGCCACGTGGATATTCGCCCGGGCATGCTTCTTGGTTGCGGCTATGCGACGAGCTTCGAGACCGTTCGCTGCGCGGTGCTGCTCAATGCCATGCTCGGCGCGGTGAACCGGGCAGGCGGTATGTTCCTTGCAAAGATTCCCGCAATCGACGGGAACATCTTCGAGAACGCTCCGTTCACGAAAGTCGCCGCTACGGGCGACGGCATCGTACAGGCAGACGGGCTCGGCACCGCGAGCTGCCAGGAGGCCCTGGAAGCTGCCGCGAAGAGCGGTGCGGACGTCGCGCTGTTCGTAGAATGCGACCCTGCGGCCGACTGGCCTGATCCCGCGAAAGTGGAGGAAAATCTCGACGACATCGGCTTCAAGGTGGTCGTCGACTCCGTGCTCACCGAGACCGCTCACAAGGCCGACTACGTGCTGCCCGCTGCGACCTACCTCGAGGCGGAAAGCGTGGTCGTCCCCGTTGCCGCCGCATGGTCTCTTGCCGAGAAGCGCAACCAGGTGGTGGCGCCCGCAGGCGAGGCGCGCGCCGTGCACCGGATTTTCACCGATTTGGCGGCGGCATGCGGCAAGGGCGACGACTTCGCCTTCGAGCTCGACGACGTGAACGATGCCCTGTGCAAGGCATACGGCGTTACGCTCGGCGGTTTGAAAGATACCGCGTGCTGCGCCATTCCGAACGCCGCCGTGCGTGCAGGCGACGCTCCCGCCATCAAAACCGAGTCGGGCAGGATTCCGTTCGCGAGCGACGTGTTCGCACAGGCGGGCCTTGATCGCGTTCCGCGCTATATCGACCCCGAGGTGATGCCGAGCGACCGCATGCCGCGCCTTATCACGGGCGCTCAGAGCGCGCAGATGCGCACCTACACCGCTGACGCCGAAGCCATCGTAGAGTTTGCGAAGGACATGGCGGCCCAGCGCGCATGGCTCAACCCGCGGACGGCGGGCAATTTCAACATCGCCGACGGCGACGAGGTCGAGCTTTCCACCTCCGCGGGCGCGATTCGCGTGAGAGTTCGCGTGACGAACCTCATCAGCCCTGAAGCGGTGTACATGCCCCCTCACTATGGCGTTGGATCGAAAGAGATGGCGCATGCTGCCGGATTCGGCGCGAGCGTGTGGAACATCGTGCCGCGTGCGTACGAAACCGCGACCGGCGCGGGCATGGTATGCGAGGTGCCCGTCGAGATCAGGAAGGTCGGTGCATAGGCTATGGCCCGGTACGGAATGGTGGTCGACACGACCAAGTGCATCGGCTGCGGCGCCTGCCGCTTGGCGTGCCAGAACCAGAACGGCATACCTGCGAACATGCCGTTCGTGAAGTTTTCCGAAGCCGAATCGGGAACGTATCCCACGGCTTCCTTGCAAGTGATTCCTTCGCAGTGCATGCATTGCGAAGACGCACCGTGCCAGATGGTCTGCCCCACGGGCGCGACCTATACCAACGAGGACGGCATCGTGTGCGTAGACCACGGCCGCTGCATCGGATGCAAATACTGCATGGCGGCGTGCCCGTACCAGGCGCGCGTCGTCGATGAGCGCACGGGTTCGGTTGACAAGTGCCGGTTCTGCACCGTGAGTGCGCTACACGGCGCCGAGATGTCGACCTGCGTGACCGCCTGCCCGGCAGGTGTGCGCACGTTCGGCGACTTGAACGACCCGGATTCGGGTGTGTCCAGAATGCTCGCCGCTACGCATGCGGTCCCTCTTTTGGGCGACGCGACCAAGTCGAAGATCTTCTACGTAAGGTAGGTGGGCGAATATGTCATTCGAACCGGTTTGG
>CAUVMU010000113.1:0-5572 GCA_963552775.1 uncultured Eggerthellaceae bacterium
GATGGACATCGAGTTCACGATCGAGCAGGGTAAGCTTTGGATGCTCCAGACCCGTGCGGGCAAGCGCACGGCGGCATCGGCTTTGAAGGTCGCCATCGACATGGTGCGCGAGGGCCTCATCACCAAAGAGGAGGCCGTGCGTCGCGTGGAGCCCGGCCAGCTCGACCAGCTGCTGCATCCTCAGTTCGACAAGGACGCCACCTACGAGGTGCTCGCGCGTGGCCTGAACGCAAGCCCGGGCGCTGCGGTGGGTGAGGTCGTGTTTTCGGCCGTCGATGCCGTGACCGCTGCCGAGGAGGGTCGCAAGGCCGTGCTCGTGCGCTGGGAGACTACGCCCGACGACCTTGCCGGTATGATCGCCGCCGAGGGCATCCTCACGTCGCACGGTGGCAAGACCTCGCATGCGGCCGTCATCGCGCGCGGGATGGGCGCTCCGTGCGTCTGCGGCGCCGAAGCGCTGCGCATCGACGCGGAGGCCAAGGAGGCCCGCATCGCCGGTACCGACGTGGTGCTGCACGAGGGCGATGTCATCTCCATCGACGGAACGACGGGCATCGTGGTGCTCGGCGCGGTCGATCTGGTCATGCCCGAGATCACGGGCGATTTGGACACCATTTTGGAGTGGGCGGACGAGTTCCGCACCATCGGGGTGCGCGCCAACGCCGACAATCCCGAGGACGCCGAGCTTTCGCGCGGTTTCGGGGCGGCCGGCATCGGGCTGTGCCGCACCGAGCACATGTTCTTGGGCGAGCGCAAGCAGATCATCCAGACCTTCATCCTCAACGAGGACGACGAGGTTCGCCAGAAAGCGGCCGACGAGCTCTACGCGGCCCAGACCGGCGATTTCTACGGCATGTTCAAGGCTATGGACGGGCTGCCCGTGATCGTGCGCCTGCTCGATCCGCCGCTGCACGAGTTCCTGGAGAGCCCGCGCGCCCTCGACGTGGAAATCGCGCGCCTCGAGGCCGTCGGCGCCGATGCGGCCGTCGTTGCCGACAAGCGCGCCCTCATGGCCAAGATCGACTCGTTCGCCGAGGCGAATCCCATGCTCGGCCTGCGCGGCTGCCGCTTGGGCATCGTGTATCCTATCCTGCCGGTCATGCAGGTGCGCGCCATCGCCACGGCATGCGCCAAGCTCAAAAAGGAGGGCCTTGACCCGCGTCCCGAGATCATGATCCCGCTCGTGAGCACCGTCAAGGAGCTCGAGAAGCTGCGCGGCGTCGCCGAGGCGACCATCGCCGAGGTTGCCGAGGCGGAGGACGTGGAGCTTTCCATCGAGATCGGCACCATGATCGAGCTTCCGCGCGCCGCTGTGACGGCCGACGAGATTGCGGCTGCGGCCGATTTCTTCAGCTTCGGCACGAACGACCTGACCCAGACGACGTTCGGCTTCAGCCGCGACGACGTCGAGGGTGAGTTCATCCCGCAGTACCTTACGGAGAAGCTGCTGCCGTACAACCCCTTCGCTACCATCGACCCGGGCGTGGCGAAGCTCGTGAAGATGGGTGTCGACCTGGGTCGTGCGGGCAACTCCGACATCACCGTCGGCGTGTGCGGAGAGCACGGCGGCGACCCGGATTCCATCCACACGTTCCACAAGATCGGGCTCGACTACGTGAGCTGCTCGCCCTATCGCGTGCCGGTCGCGCGCTTGGCGGCTGCTCAGGCGGCGCTTGCCGACAAGTAGGGACGGCGTGCGACGCGCATGCGCGACGGCGCGCGACGCGCACGCGCATGTGCGACCGCGCGTGGCTATGCAGGGACGGCGCGCAACGCGCATGTGCACGCGCATGTGCGACGCGCGTAGTTATGCAGGTTTGAGAAAGACGGATGCCGAGTGGCACCTTGGTACCCGCTTTTTGCCTTACGGCGCCGCCTCATCTCTCGATCGTGCCGCCGCCGACGACGGTGTCCCCGTCGTAGAAAACAGCCGCCTGCCCGGGCGCGCAGGCGCGCTGCGGTTCGTCGAATCGCACGCGCACGCGAGCGTCGTCTACTTGCTCCACCGTTGCCGGTCGCGCTTTCTGGCGGTAATGGGCCTTCACGAGCAGTCGACGCGGTTGGGCGAGGCCCGCCACGGCGATGAAGTTCACATCGCGTACTTCCAGGGCATCGCGTCTGGTCTTCGCGTCGATGTCCACGACGAGCTCGTTGCGTTCGGCGTCCTTGGCGTACACGTACAGCGCCTCGGTCGCCGCGACGCCGATGCCCTTGCGCTGCCCGACCGTGTAACCGATCAGTCCCGCATGCCGTCCGAGCACACGTCCCGCGCGGTCGACGATGTTGCCCGGCTCGGGCGCGATTCCTCGCCGAGCGCGGATGAACGAAGCGTAGTCGCCGTTGGGCACGAAGCAGATGTCCTGGCTCTCCTGTTTGGAGGCGTTGATGAACCCGCTTTGCTGGGCGAGTGCGCGCACCTGGGGCTTGGCGAACTCCCCGAGGGGGAAGAGCATGTGCGCGAGATGGTCCTGTGTGAGGTGGAAGAGCACGTAGCTCTGGTCCTTGTTGGCATCAATCCCGCATTTGAGCAGGTAGCGCTCCGATTCCGGATCGTAGGCCCGTCGCGCGTAGTGTCCGGTCGCCACGTAGTCGAACCCGAGTTCGCAACGGCGCTGCTGCAGGGCGGCGAACTTCACGTAGCGATTGCAGTCGATGCAGGGGTTGGGGGTCTCGCCGCGCAGGTACCCGTCGCAGAACCGGTCGATGACGTCGGCATTGAACGTACGGGTGAAGTTGTACACGTAGTGGGGGATTCCGAGCGTTAGACATACCTGCCGCGCGTCCTCGGCGTCCTTGAGCGAGCAGCATACGCGCGAGTCGGCCAGGTAGACGTCCTCGTTCTCGAAGAGCTTGAGCGTGACGCCTTGGGCCTCAAGGCCTGCATCGCGCAGGACGAGCGCGGCGACCGAGCTGTCCACGCCTCCGCTCATGGCCACGAGTACGCGCTCGCCGGGTTGCGCCCCGCACAGTGCGGTTAAGCGGTGCGGTTCGACTTGCGTCGATTCGGTGCCGGGTACGTTTCGGGGGAGAGGGGTGTCGTTCATGAAAGGCCTGTCAGATCGAGTAGCTGTCAGCGGCGATGGGGGACTCGCGATCCACGATATCCTGGAGCGAGATGCCTGAGAGGTAGTCGTGCACCGTGTCATCGAGACCGCGCCACAGGTTCGCTTCAAGCAGGGGCGCTCCGGGTGCGCCTTCGGCCCCGGCGTCTTCGAGGCTCGCGATGGGGAGCAGGCTTACCTCGACGGCGTCGAGCACGTCGAAGACGCTGATGTCGGCCGCCCGTCGCGCGAGCAGGTAGCCGCCCTGGGCTCCGCGCACGGAGCGGACGAGCTTCGCAGCTGTCAGGGCGGGCGTTATCTGCTCGAGATATTTCTTCGAGATGAGCTGGGCCTCGGCGATGTCTTTGAGGGCTATGGCGCCGCCTTGGCCGCGCTCGGCTAGGTGGAGCATCATGCGGACCGCGTAGAGCCCTTTAGTGGAAATCTTCATAGCATACCCGTCGTGCGTCGTGCGGCCGGTCAGGCGGTCGTGCGGTCGTGCGCCCGGCCGGACGGGCGCACAGGCGGCCAGGCGGGCGGCCGGACCTCCCGATTGCCCGTTGTCGAATCGGCCTATGATACCACAGGCGGAATCAGCCCTCTCCAACCAGCCTTCCCCAGCCGGCCCTCCCCAACCAGCCCTCTCTAAGCGTTGAACATGGCTGTCGACAAGTAGCGCTCGCCGGTGTCGGGCAGGACGACCACGATGGTCTTCCCCTCACTCTCGGGACGTTCGGCCAGCTTGCGGGCTGCGGCGACGGCGGCTCCCGACGAAATGCCCACGAGCAGGCCCTCACGTGCCGCAAGCTCGCGCCCGGCTTCGAAGGCCTCTTCGTCCGCTATGAGAAGAACCTCGTCGTATATCGAGGTGTCGAGCGTGTCGGGCACGAATCCCGCACCGATGCCCTGGATCTTATGCGAACCCGCACGGCCTTCGGATAGGACGGGGGAAGTGGCAGGCTCGACGGCGACGACCTTGAGGGCGGGGTTCTTCGACTTCAGGAAGCGACCCATTCCGGAAAGCGTTCCGCCCGTGCCCACGCCTGCGACGAGGATATCGACGACTCCCTCGGCGTCTTCCCAAATCTCGGGGCCGGTAGTTGCTTCGTGTACGGCAGGGTTGGCCGGGTTCGTGAACTGGCCGGGGATAAGCGAGTTGGATATTTCAGCGTGCAGCTCTTCCGCTTTGGCGATAGCGCCCTTCATGCCCTTCGATCCATCGGTGAGCACGAGTTCGGCCCCGTAGACGCGCATGAGGTTGCGGCGTTCAACGGACATCGTTTCGGGCATGGTGATGATCAGGCGCAGCCCGCGCGCAGCGGCAATGGCGGCGAGCCCGATACCGGTGTTTCCCGAAGTGGGTTCGATGAGCACTGTGTCGGCGTCGATGAGGCCGCGCTTGTCGGCGTCGTCGATCATAGCCTGCGCGATACGGTCTTTGACCGACCCCGCCGGGTTGAACAGCTCGACCTTGGCCACAATGCGGGCTTTAAGGCCGTGATTTGCTTCGAAGTTGGTGAGCTCGACCAGGGGAGTTTTCCCGATGAGCTCGGTGATGCTCGAATGGATTGCCATGAGGCCCTCTTTCTCTGCGAGTCTGCTCGGCGGCTATGCCGCGACCACGTTCTCCTGTGGATTGCATAAGACGCCGCGACCACTTCCTCTTGTGGATTGCATAAAATCCTACTATACAGATAGGCAATATCAAGATTAATTTTCCGCTCATGGAAAATTCATAGTGGACGGATTGCGACGGCTTGCGAGAACGGCGGGATGGGTGCAGCGGGCCTCCCGTGCTCCTGTGTCCGCGGGCTTGCGGGAGGTCGATGCCGAGGTGGAGATTGTGGCCTCGAATTCGTCTGCCCCCGCGTGCTTGCAGGAGATCGCGTCGGACTGGTCGTGGACGGTACCACGTCCGGCCTGCTTCCGTGCCCATGCGAAAGATCGCCTGCTGTGACCTGTGCGCATGCCGTTCGCAGCTTGCGCGTTGAGCGCCTTCGCCGTCTCCGGTGCGTGCAATTTCTGAACATGCTATCTGTTCTGTTAGAATGCCCTCATGGATGCACGAAACGATATACCACGGCTCGACCGTTTGCCGCGTACCGTGGAGCTGCGCGGTGAGGGGGGCTGCGCGCGATTCGTCTATGTTGACGAGCGGGAGCTCCCTGGTGAACTGGTGTTCCGCTCGACCGAGGACTGGCGCGACGTCGTCGATGCCGTGAAGACGCTCGCTGTGCGCGGCGCGCCTGCCATCGGAGCCGCGGGGGCCGCCGCGCTCGCTCTCTGGGCGCAAGAAGCCGCATGTCGGGTGGTGCCCCGCGATTCCGCGTTCGCTCGCGAGCTCGCCGAGGTCGCCGAGCTGATATCCGCAGCGCGCCCGACGGCCGTGAACCTTCCCCGGGCGGTACACGGGGCGCTCGAGCGCGCTCATGTGGCGCTCGCGCAAGGCGCTTCACGCGGCGAAGTCGCTGCGGCACTGCACGCGTACGTCAAGGACCTCGAGGCAGCTGACGAAGCTGCGAATCGAGCCA
>CAUVMU010000114.1:0-5555 GCA_963552775.1 uncultured Eggerthellaceae bacterium
TGCGGCTATGAAGGCCGAGATAGACCGTGCGCGCGATGCTGGGGAAAGCCTTGGCGGCACGTTCCGTGTCGTTGCGCTGGGTCTTGCGCCGGGCTTGGGAGGCTACGCGTCGCCGGCCGAACGGCTCACCGCGCAGCTCGGCGGCGCGCTGTTCTCCATCCCGGCGGTGAAGGGGGTCGAATTCGGTCTGGGGTTCGAGTCCGCCCGCCGGCGCGGGTCGGCCGTGCACGACCCTATAGAGCTGCGCCGTGGCAAGGGCTTCGGCCGTGCGTCGAACAACGCGGGCGGTCTGGAGGGCGGCATGACCACGGGCCTGCCGCTCATCGTTACCTGCGCCATGAAGCCCATCCCTACGCTGGCCTCGCCGCTTGCGACGGTAGACCTCGACACGCTCGAATCAGTTGCCGCAACGGTCGAGCGCACCGACGTGTGCGCCGTGCCTTCGTGTGCGGTCGTTGCGGAGGCCCAGGTCGCATTCGTGCTGGCCAACGCGTATCTGGATAAGTTCGGTCGCGATAATATGTCCGATATTCGCGCCGCTTTGAAAAGCTACCGGCAGCGGTTGAGGACGATGTCGCGATGAGCGGCCGTTACGTTAGGTTGCCCTCGTCGGCTTCGACCGTTTTCGATTTTCGCAAGCCGGGGCATGAGGGCGCGCCTTTCGCACCCTGGGAACTGCGCTGCCCCGTGTTCTTCGTGGGGTTCATGGCCGCCGGAAAGACGACGACGGTTCGCAGGCTTGCGCGCATGACGGGTGCCGCATCGGTCGACCTCGATTTCTATCTGGAGCGCCAAAGCGGGCGGAAGATCCGTGACATATTCGCCGAGCAGGGAGAGGCCGTCTTCCGCGACCTCGAGACCGCCGCGCTGCGCGATAGAGCCTACGGCGATTCGCTGCTCGTGTCGTGTGGCGGAGGAATCGTGGTGCGCGAGGAGAACCGCCGCGTGCTCAACGATGCGGGATACGTGGTGTTTTTGCAGGTCACTGCATATGAAGCGGCATCGAGGATTCGTGACGTGTCGACGCGCCCGCTGTTCGGCGACCTCGAGAACGCCGAGCGGGTCAATCGCGAGCGGCAAAAGCTGTACCGCTCTGTTGCCGACGCCGCTATCGATACGGGGGGCAAGGATGCTCCGCGCGTTGCACGCGAGGCACTTCGCCTGCTGAAGAAGGAGGGGATACTGTGGCGATGAAGGTGATCGTGAGCCTGCCCGAGTACGATGATTGCATCGTGCGCATCGGCGCTGGGGTGCTCGATAGGACGGGCGAGGGCCTCCTCGACGCAGTGGGCCCTGCGCTCGATAGCGTGCTCGTCGTTTCGGACGGGACGGCCGCGCCCGATGCCGCCGCCCGAATACGGGGGTCGCTCGCCGATGCGGGCGTGCGCTCGCGCGCGGTCGATGCTCCCGCAGGCCGTTCGGGGCGGACGCTCGAGGTGGCAGGCGAGTTGCTCGACGCGTTTTCCCAGGTGGGGTTAACGCGACGCTCCTGTGTTGTAGCCCTTGGCGACAGTTCCCTGGCGAACGTCGTTTCGCTCGCCGGCGCGCTCTATCGTGGCGGAATCGCGTTCGCGCTCGCTCCCACGACGCTGCGGGGGTTGGTGGCAGGCGCTCTGCCCGGTACCGTCCATATCGATTGCGCGGGGGCACGCGATGTCGCCGAAATGCAGGTCCGGCCCGTCTACGTGGCGGCCGACCTGTTCGGGGAAGCCGATGCCGCCGCGCCCGCGTATCGAGCCGGTCTCGCCGAGGTCGCGCGCGCGGCGATGCGCGGCGACGACGACTTCTTCTTCTGGCTGCTCGAGCATGCCGAGGCGCTGCGCTCGGGTGCGTCCGATGCCGTTGATGAGGCCGCCGCGCGCGCCGTAGTGGCGTTGGCCGACGAAGCGGCGTTTTTCCAAGGGTTCGACGATGCGGGCTTCGCACCTGCGTCGCAGCGCTTCTCGCTCGATGAGCGGGCGTTAGCGCGGGCGCTGCGCGCTGGTGCCAACCTCGCCGAAGATGCGGACGGGGCAGCTCTGTCCGAGGCGCTGCGCTTCACCGCTTGGCTGGCGCAACGGCGGGGCATAGCGGCGGGCGAGCTCGCCGATGCGCAGGACGACTTGCTGGCGACCCTGGGAATCGCGCGCCTTTCCGCCCTTGTCGATGTGGAGCGCGCATGTGCGGAGCTCTGCGCACAGTCCCCGCAAGACGAAGGCTCGTTTTCGTGGGACGTTCCGTGCGATGTGGGGAAGCGCGGCCTGCTTGCCAGCTCCGCCGCCGAGGCACGGGCATCGCTTGCGGCATGGCTCGATCGGGAGGGACGCTGATGGGTGCAATCGGACAAGGGCCGTCTGCCATTTCGGCCTCTCGAGCGCGTCTCGATCTGCTGCGCTCGTATTGCGCCGAGCGGGGAATCGGCGTGTTCTCCGTGCGTTCGACCTCGGATATTGCCTGGCTGACGGCGTTCGAGGGCGTATTCGACGACGAGCGTGCTCACGTGCTCGTCGTCGGGCGCGATGCGGCGCTGCTCCATACCGACTCGCGCTACGGACTCGCCGCTCGCAACGCCGCCGCCGCCTGCGGAGACGCGGTGCAGGTAAGCGAGGAGCGCATCTCCCACGCGCGCAGCGTGGCTCGGCTGCTGGCCGGGCAGCTTGATGCATGCCCGAAGGCGCCGAACGGGGCGGACGACTCCTCTTCGGTCTCTGCGGCGCTCGGCATCGAGGACGACCTGCCGCTCAACGAGTACCGCGCGCTCGTGCGCGAGCTCGAGGATGCAGTCCTGCACGCGCGTATCGTCGAGACGCATGACGCGGTCGTATCGCTGCGCGCCGTGAAGGATGAAGGCGAACTTGCGCGCCTTCGTGCTGCCCAGGCTGTTACGGACGCCGCCTTCGACCACATCGTCGGGTTCATGCGCCCGGGCATGACCGAGCGCGAGGTCCAGATAGAGCTCGAGGATTTCATGGTGCGCAACGGCGCGGAGGGGCTGGCG
Source organism: uncultured Eggerthellaceae bacterium (assembly GCA_963552775.1). Taxonomy (GTDB): domain Bacteria; phylum Actinomycetota; class Coriobacteriia; order Coriobacteriales; family Eggerthellaceae; genus CAUVMU01. The sequence continues at coordinate 2,978 of CAUVMU010000114.1, forward strand.
TTCAGCTCCATCGTCGCCTGCGGCGCTAACGGGGCGAGCGCGCATGCGATTCCAGGTCCGACCAGGCTTGAGTCGGGACAGTGCGTCGTACTGGACTTCGGCGCTCGCGCACAGGGCTACTGCTCCGATATGGCGCGCATGGTGTTCTTAGGCGAGCCCGATACCGAGTTGCGGCGCGCCTACGAGGTTCTGCGACGGGCTAACGAGGGCGTTGAGGCGGCCCTGCGCCCCGGGATGACGGGCAAGGAGGCTCACGAGCTCGCCGAGCGCATTCTTGCGGAGGGCGGGTTTGCGGGCAGGATGGGGCACGGTCTCGGGCACGGCGTGGGAATCGACATCCACGAGCTCCCGATCCTGTCTCCGCGCAACGAGCGGCCGCTTGCCGCAGGCAACGTAGTTACGGTCGAGCCGGGTATCTACCTGCCCGGACGGTTCGGCATGCGCCTTGAGGACTGCGGTGTGATCACGGATGAAGGTTATAAGGTATTCGGTCGCTCGACGCACGACATGGTTATAATATAGCGGCATTTTTGTAAAGGGCTTCTGCGGCAGGGCTGCTGTGGGAGGCAAGGGAGGTCCCATGGCAATTTCGACAGCAGATTTCAAGAACGGCATGTGCATCGTCAACAACGGCAAGATGTGCACGATCGTGGAGTTCCAGCACGTCAAACCTGGCAAGGGCGGTGCGTTCGTGCGCACGAAGCTGCGCGACATCAAGACGGGCCGCGTGGTCGACTACACGTTCAACGCGGGCACGAAGTTCGATTCCGTGCGCCTCGAGCAGCGCACCATGCAGTACCTGTACAACGATGGCGTCGACTTCAATTTCATGGATATGTCCAGTTACGAGCAGATGGCGATCTCGGCCGACACCGTGGGAGACACGGCCAAGTGGCTCAAGGAGAACGACGAGGTCACGCTGCATTTTGCAGGCGAAGAGCTCATCAGCGTCGAGCCGCAGATGTTCGTGGAACTTGAGGTGTCCGAGACCGACCCGGGTTTCAAGGGCGACACGGTTCAAGGCGGTACGAAGCCGGCCACGCTCGAGACCGGCGCGACCATTCAGGTTCCCATGTACGTGGAGGTCGGCGATGTGCTGCAGGTCGACACGCGCGACGGCCGCTTCATCAAGCGCGTCTAGCGTTTCTTCCGCCTCAGCGAATCGGTGCAGCGCATCGAGCCTGTGCGGCCGTCCTGTCGCCCTCCCATTCTGCCGTCTCCATGAAATCGCCCGCCTGTAGAGGGGCGTCCCCTCCCCATCTCCTATAATGTGAAATTCGACTCGCAACGTTTGAGCGACGAAGGAGGTGCGGGCATGTCGAAGCTTTGCATCATGGACACGACCATCCGCGACGGCCAACAGAGCCTGTGGGCCACGCGTATGCAGATTGGCGATATGCTGCCCATCCTGCCGAAGATGGACAAGGTGGGATACTGGGCTATTGAAGCATGGGGCGGGGCCACGTTCGATACCTGCTTGCGGTTCCTCGACGAGAACCCGTGGGAACGTTTGCGCTCCATCAAGACGAACGCCCCGAACACGCCGCTCGCCATGCTCTCGCGCGGTCAGAACCTCGTGGGCTACAAGCATTACTCCCAGGAGATCTGCCACCGCTTCATAGCGGCGGCCAAGCGCAACGGCATCCACGTGTTCCGCGTATTCGACGCTCTGAACGACATCCGCAACATCGTGGACAACGCCGAAGCCATCAAGGAGTGCGGCGGGCATTTCGAGGGCGCTATCTCCTATACTGTATCCCCTGTTCATACACTTGACAGCTACCTTGAGTACGGTCAGACGCTCAAGGAGCTCGGCGCCGACACCATCGCCATCAAGGATATGGCGGGCCTGCTCACGCCGTATCGCGCCGAGCGTATCGTCAAGGCCTTCAACGCCGAAATCGGCCTGCCGGTGCATATCCACTGCCATTACGTCGGAGGCATGGCCCCCGCGAACATCCTGAAGGCCGCCGAGGCCGGCGCTGCCATCGCCGACACGGCCCATGCGCCGCTCGCGTTCGGCAACTCGCATCCCGCCGTTGAGATGATCGCGGCCGCTCTGCAGGAGAGCCGTTTTGCAACCGACCTCGACCTGGAGCTTCTGTTCGAGATCTCGGAGTACTGGGAAGAGGTGCGCAAGCGCGGTCACTTCAAGCGCGGCGTTTCGTCGCTTACGCACATGCGGGTGTACTCGCATCAGGTGCCGGGCGGCATGATGTCCAACCTCATGGCCCAGCTGGCCGTTCAGAACGCCGAGGACCGTCTTCCCGAGGTCATGACCGAGATTCCGAAGGTGCGCGCCGAAGTCGGCTATCCGCCGCTCGTGACGCCCATGTCCCAGATCGTGGGCACGCAGGCCGTGTTCAACGTGCTGACCGGGCGCCGCTGGGGAGTGGTCTCCCGCGAGATGAAAGACTACCTGTGCGGCTACTACGGAAAGGCGCCGGGGCGCATCGACAAGGAGATCCTCAAGAAGGTCGTGGGCACCGCCGAGGTGCTCGATCCCGACATCGCGCCCGGATCTTTGGTCACAACGACGTACGACGAGGTCGCCAATGAAATCGGCGATTTGGCTCAA
>CAUVMU010000115.1:0-5528 GCA_963552775.1 uncultured Eggerthellaceae bacterium
AAGAGGGCAAGGTCACCACGTTTATCGGTGCGAACGGTTCGGGCAAGTCCACGTTGTTCAACCTCATGACTAAAAACCTCAAGCCTACGGCGGGATCGATCTTCCTGCGCGGGGGCAACGTTGCCGACCTGCGCTTGCGCGACTTCTCAAGGCTCGTCGCCATCGTGCACCAGTACAACTCGTCGCCTTCCGACCTGTCCGTCGAATCGCTCGTAGCCTACGGTCGCGCTCCTTACCAGAACTTCCATACCATGCTCTCGCGGGAGGAAGCGGCCGAGGACGAGCGCATGGTCGCATGGGCTATCGAGACGTGCAACTTGGGCGACGTTGCCGATAGGCCGGTCTCGGCGCTTTCGGGCGGGCAGTGCCAGCGCGTGTGGATCGCCATGGCGCTTGCCCAGGGGACGCGCGTGCTTTTGCTCGACGAGCCCACCACCTATCTGGATATCCGCTATCAGCTCGATATCCTGCGGCTCGTGCGGCGCCTGAACCAGGAGTTCGACATGACGGTCGTCATGGTGCTGCACGACATGAACCAGGCGCTGTGCTACAGCGACGAGGTCGTCGCGCTGGCGTGCGGCCAGGTGGCGGCCCAGGGCAATCCGGCCGATATCGTTACGCCCGAGCTGCTCAAGCGGGTGTACGGCGTGGATCTGGAAATGACCACCGTAGACGGGAAGCCGTTCGTTCTGGCCGTGTAGGCCCCGCTGCGGGCCGTCTTCGCCGCAAGCCTTCGCAATCCGTTCTTGCCCGCAGGGCTTGCAGGTCGCGCGCCCGCTGTGCGTGCTATGATGGGTGCATGGATACGCTATTCACGGAAATGGAACAGAGCGCCAAGTCGGAGGTCGCGCCGCTTGCGGTGCGCCTGCGACCGCGCACGCTCGACGAGTTGGTGGGGCAGGACGAAGCCTGCGGTCCGGGCAGTTGGCTTGCACGCGCCATCGAATCCGACACGTTGAGTTCGGTCATCCTGTTCGGCCCGGCCGGCACGGGGAAAACCTCCATAGCCCACATCATCGCGGAGACCACCTGCGCGGCGTTCGTCGAGGTGTCGGCCATCGGCGGCACGGTGTCCGACCTGCGCCGCGAGATAACCGCTGCCGAGCAGCGCCTCGGACAGGGGCGTCAGCGCACCATCCTGTTCGTGGACGAGATCCACCGGTTCAACCGGGCGCAGCAGGATTCGCTTTTGCATGCGGTCGAGAACCGCATCGTCGTGCTCGTGGGCGCGACGACCGAGAACCCCTACTTCGAGGTGAATTCCGCGCTGCTCTCGCGCTCGCGGGTGGTGGAGCTTCGCTCCCTCGCCGACGAGGACGTGAGCGCGCTCATCGACCGTGCGCTCGACGACGAACGGGGGCTTCGGGGCGCCTATCGCCTGACCGACGGCGCCCGAGGGGCGCTCGTGCTGCTGGCGGGGGGTGACGGTCGCGCGGCGCTCACAACGCTCGAGCTTGCTGCGGGCATGGCCGAGACGGGTACGCGCGAGGCCCCCGCGCTTATCGACGAGGATGCCGTGCGCGCCTCGACGCCCCATCGGCCGGTTGCCTACGACAAGAACAAGGATTTGCACTACGACATTATCTCCGCGTTCATAAAGTCGATGCGCGGCAGCGACCCCGATGCGGCTCTGTACTGGCTTGCCCGCATGGTTGACGGCGGGGAGGACCCGAAGTTCATCGCGCGGCGCATCATGATTGCCGCATCCGAGGACGTGGGCAACGCCGATCCGCAAGCTCTGCTCATAGCGGCAGCCGCGTTCAAGTCGGCCGAGGTCATCGGCTATCCGGAGTGCCGTATCAACCTGGCTCAGGCTGCAACGTACGTGGCGCTCGCGCCTAAGAGCAACGCCTGCGAGGCGGGCATCGACGCGGCGCTTTCGGAGGTGCGCCACGGCCCCGCGCGCTTCGTGCCCGACCATCTGCGCGACCGGCATCGTCCCGGCTCCGAGAATTACGGGGACTACCTGTACCCGCACAGCTATCCTGCAGGATGGGTCGACCAGCGCTACCTGCCCGACGGGCTCGAGCGGGGTGCCTTCTATCGCAGCAGCGGACGCGGTTGGGAGGCCTACCGGATCGAGTCCTGCGCGCGCGACCGCGCGCAGGACGACGCCGCTATGTAGCGCAGGTGTAAACGCACCACGTCAGCGCAAGGATTTGGGCCGAGGTGCTATAGTGGGGTCTTCGAAGCTCAGGAGGTTTCCGTGGAAGTAGAATCCGTTCTCAGCATAGCCTTGCCGGTCGTGTTCATCGTCGTCGGCATTGTGCTCATCGTCGCGCTCGTCGAGCTGGTCAAAATGCTTCGCCAGGCGCGTGCAACCATCGACCAGGTGCACAAGCAGCTCGAGCCTACCGTGACCAAGGTCGATCCACTGGTTGAGCGCGTTTCTCTGACGGTGGATGCTTTGAACCTGGAGATGATGCGCGTCGACCAGATACTCGAGGACGTCAGCCAGATCACCGATACGGCATCCTCGGCCGTCGACGCGATCGACAACGTCACGAACGCGCCCTTGACTTTGGCCGGCAACGTTTTCGCCAAGGTCCGTTCCGTTCTGAAACCCAAGCAGGCAAGCGAGGAATCGCGCCAGCTCGAACAGCAGCGCGTCGCAGTCGGCCGCGCGCTCGAGGAGCTTCGGGCGGAAGAGGGTCGCCGTGCGCGCACGGACGGGTCCGCTGCAGCTGCCGATGGCGATGCCGATGCGCCTGTTGCGATGCCCGTCGCTTCGGCCGATACGGTCGCATCCGCTGTTCCCGGCGCAGCTCCCAATGCTGCGACGTCCTCCGCCGCGCCGAAGGGCGCCCCTGAAGCTCCGACTCCTGTTGTCGAAGGCGGCGCTTCTGCAGCTCCTGCTCCCGCTGTATCGAGCGGCGGGTACTTCACCTACGCACCTTCGGACGCCCCGGACGCCCCGGGCGCCTCAGACGCCCCGGATGCCCCGGATGCCCCGGACGCTTTCCGCTCCTAGTTTTGCAGGACCCGGTATGGCGGATCGAACGCATGCGCACAAACGACCCGGGGCGTTTCCCGGTAGCGATTCGCGTTTGACGCGGGCTTGCCTCGCCGTTTGGACAGCGGTCGGCGCGGTGCTGCTGCTGGCAGCCTGCATCTACCTGCTCAATATTCTGACCATTCCAGTGGGTATCGTGCTGTGGACGGTGGTGCTCGTGTTCGTCCTGCGCGGTCCGGTGAGCTTCCTGGAGAAACGCGGCGTTCCGCGCGTGTGGGGCACGGCTGCGGCCTACGTGCTGCTGTTCGGGGTCATCGCTTTTATCGGCTTTATCGTGTTCTCGCCCGGCATCGGCGTCAGCTCGCAGTTCGCCGAGCTCGTGCAGAGCGTTCCCGAGTACATCCGCTCGCTTTCCGCCTGGGCTAACGGCCTGTATTCCCAGTATTCCGACTTCCTGCAGAGCGATACCGTGCAGTCGTGGGCGAACGATGCCCTCGGCGCGCTGCTCTCGTGGTCGTCCTGGCTCGCATCCTCGAGCGCATCGGGTGTGGTGGCGGCCGGCACGTCGGTGGTCAATACGCTGGTGACCATCGGTTTCGCGCTCGTCATGGCGTTCTGGATGCTCATCGATCTGCCCCGGCTCGGCCGCGAGATGCGCCGTTTGGTGGGCGACGGCCTGCAGGACGACCTGACGCTGTTCCATGTGGCCTTCACGCGCGTCATGGGCGGCTACATCAAGGGGACGGTCGTGCAGTGCCTGATCATCGGTGTGGGATCGGGCGCCTTGTTCGCGGTGCTCGGCGTGCCGAGCCCTGCTGCCCTCGGCGCTCTGACGGGGCTTCTGAACATCATCCCCATCGTGGGCCCCTGGCTCGGCGGAACGCTTGCGGCAGCGGCGAGCGTGTTCGTGAGCCCGGTTGCGGCTATCGCCGCGCTGTTCGGCACCATCGCCATCCAGCAGGTCGTCTACACGTTCATCTCTCCTAAAATCATGGGGGAGTCGGTCGACATCCACCCGGCGCTCACGTTCATCGCGCTCATGGCGGGTTCAGCGCTCGGCGGTGCGATAAGCGGCATGCCGGGTGCGCTCGTTGGCGCTCTTCTGTCGATTCCGGCTGTGGCCGTTATGAAGTCGCTGTTCGTGTACTATTTTGAGAAGCGCACGGGACGCCGCATCGTGGCTTCGGACGGGGTGTTCTTCCGGGGCGACGCTGCAGCTGCAGACGAGTCGCGGCCGCTCCTCGATGCGACCGGCGTACGCGAAGGGGACGAGCTTCTGACGAAGGCCCAGGCCAGCGAACGTGCTGCCCTTGCGGATGAGCCTGCGGGCGCGTCAGGTCATGCGCACGCGCGCCTCCTCGATGCTGCCCTTGCGGATGAACCTGCGGGTCATAAGGCCCCTCGTCGGGCGGGCGAGCTTACAGGGAACGACGCGCGTGAGCGCGAGGAGTAAGGATAGATAGGTAACCAAGACGATGAGATACGTGACCACTGCGGAAATCCGCGAGGAGTACCTGCGCTTTTTCGAAAAAAAGGGCTGCAAGCGCCTGCCTTCCTCCTCGCTTATCCCCGACGATCCGTCGCTTTTGCTCACGAGCGCGGGCATGGTGCAGTTCAAGCCCTACTTCCTGCACGTGAAGGAGTTCGATCCCGCCTACGTCGGCGCGGCGACGGTGCAGAAGTGCGTGCGCACCAACGACATCGACATCATCGGAACCACAGGGCGTCACCTGAGCTTCTTCGAGATGCTCGGCAACTTCAGCTTCGGCGCGTACTTCAAGAAGGAGATGTGCGCCTGGGCCTACGAGTTCTCCACCGAGGTCCTGGGGCTTCCGAAGGAGAAGCTGTACTTCACGGTGTACCTTGACGACGATGAGACCATCGAGATCTGGAAGAGCCTCGGCGTGCCCGAGAGCCACATCACGCGCCTCGGCGAGGATGACAACTTCTGGCGTGCGGGCCCTACGGGTCCGTGCGGTCCCTGCTCCGAAATCTATTTCGACCAGGGTCCCGACTTCGAAGGCGAGGTCCCTGGAGACGACGGCGACCGCTACCTTGAGTTCTGGAACTGCGTGTTCACCCAGTTCGACGGTCAGGAGGACGGCTCGCTCGTTCCCCTGCCCACGAAGAACATCGATACGGGCATGGGCCTCGAGCGCATGGCCGCCATCATGCAGGGCGTGCAGTCGAACTACGAGACCGATGTCATGCGCGATCTGGTCGGGGTGGGCGAGCTCCTGAGCGGGAGGAAGTACAAAGCCGATGCGGCGAGCGACCTGTCGCTGCGCATCATCGCCGATCACAGCCGCAGCGTGTCGTTCATGATCGCCGACGGCATTCTACCGTCCAACGAAGGTCGCGGTTACGTGCTGCGCCGCCTGCTGCGCCGTGCGGTGATGCACGGCCATAAGCTGGGAATCGAAGGGCCGTTCCTCGGAGCGTACTTCTCGCGGATCATCGAGCTCATGGGCGCGGTCTATCCGGAAATCGTGGACAACCGCGAGCTCGTGGAGCGCGTCATCCTCTCCGAGGAGGAGCGCTTCGGCGCCACGCTCCGACAGGGGCAGGCCTATCT
>CAUVMU010000116.1:0-5527 GCA_963552775.1 uncultured Eggerthellaceae bacterium
CCTATGAGGCGTCTTACGATGTGCCCTGGCATGAGTACATCACCGTGCTCGAGATTCTCACGTACATCTACGAGAACTACGACCCGATCGCATTCGACTACAGCTGCCGCGGTCGCGTATGCGGTCGGTGCGGAGTGATGCTCGACGGAGAGCCCTGCTTGGCGTGCTACACGGTCGTCGACTCCGACCGAAACATCTCCCTCGCCCCGCTCAACGGCTTTCCGGTCGTTAAGGACTTCATCGTTGACCGCAGCAAGTTTCAGGATCGAATCTCTGCAATCTACGACCGCCAGCGCTATCAGCCGCTGACCCTCGAGGAGATCGACACCGAATACGATCCTGAGGTCATCGACAAGGCGAAGGGCATCGAGTGGTGCGCGCGCTGCATGCTGTGCGTGTCCTCCTGCCCCGTCGTGAACAGCCCCTCCGGGTCGAACGGGTACGTAGGCCCCGCCGGCCTGGTCGCCCTCGGCCTTCGCTTCTACGATCCGAACGACCAGGGCAACCGCGTCGTCGAGGCCGTGCAGAACGGCCTGTTCGACTGCATCCAGTGCGGCAAGTGCGACGAGGTCTGTCCTGCGGCCGAGATCGACCACCTCGGCATCTATGCCGACCTCCGCGCTGCCGCGGAGGAGCAGGGGGTCGTTCCGACCAGGAAGGCCGAGGTTTAGCCCCTTCCGAGCACATGCTTCGACCCATTCGTGGACCCAGATCCTCCCTCTGGGTCCTTTTTGCCTTTCAGGCCCAACGGGGCGGCGGGCGAAGCTTGCATTCTGGGACCGGTAACCTCGAGGGCCGATTTTCGCTGCGCTTCGCGCCTTGCGGCCGATACGGAAGATGGGGCGGCACCGTGAGCGCAACGCAGCTCGCTGGAATTGGACGAGGCAAAGGCTCGCCCCGATTTTGCGGGGCTCTGAAACGTCCGATTTCCCGAAACGCTGATTGACGGACCTTGCGTTGTCTCGTGCGGTTCGCGGCGGCTTGCGCTCCGAAATTTGCGAGCGTTTGCCCCGTGCCGGGATGCATCTCAGCGCATGATCAGAAAAGATCGTTTTTAGCGAGCGACGGAATCCCCCGAATAGGATTCAACCAGGTCCACAAGCTCTTCTTTGCCGTGGATTCCAGGCTTCTTGTAATGTCTTCGAGAGTATTCACGAACGGTGCTTTCGGATATAAACAGCTCAGAGGCAATTTTTCTCTTTGGGCGACACTTGTAGAGAAGCGGCATGATTTCTTCTCTCATTTTTGTGGGGGGATCAACTCCAATCGAATCAGCAACGGATTGGGTTTCGGTTTCGATTGCCCCAAGAAGCTGCGATGGATTCTCGTTCCCTTTCGGCTGCTTTAGATTGCTCGAATACAGCAGCATGACGAAAATCGGGCATGCGGCAAGGACGAAGTAGGTGAGGGCGGTTGCCAGTATCGTGTAATTGCTTTGGGACAGATCAGAGGAGCCGATATCCTTCCGATTCCCAAGAATAGCCTTTCGCGGCCCCAGCCGATTCCGCAGAGGATGTAAGCGCTTTTATGGGCTTCGTGGGCGAGGGAGGCCAAGAATATCGAGACGAGGCACCGCATTGGATACGACATCGCCATGGTAATGGAATGCGCCAATTCTCCAGGCGTGGTTTGCATGGACGCGATCGGGGCGAACGGGATGCAGACGCACGCAGCGATGAGCGCTGCGGGCACGAGGGGTTTGATGGGACGCTTCGGAACGTGGGCACCGCTCCGAGCGGGACATGCGTCGTCATGGGCCTCGCGGTGCCGACGGTGGAATTGTATGCGGTGGGTAGGTGGGCGAGGATTCGAACTAGCGGTCTGAGAGCCCGTCGCTTCCCGGCTCGTCGACGAAGACGCTGAGTTCTCGCATTGCTCTCCCGGTTAAGAAAAAAGCCGGGGGAAACGTCCCCGGCACTTGGAAGCCTTCCTAACGGAAAGCCAGTTATCATATATCATGGGCTGCGCGGAAATTTAAGCGCGCGAATCGATCTCGCCGATAGCGAAGCCCCAACCTGTTTGGCGACTCATGGGATAGCCACCTGAGACTACTCACTTTGTCCGCCGATGCCGAAGACCTGTGACCTGCGGTTTTGCGAACCGCTTGCAAGCCGCCCACGCTGATTCACTGCAGGTTGAATTTGTAAACGCAAAGCTCCCCAGAATCCGTTGCATTTAGTTCTGCAACCGTCATCTTCTTAGCTGTTGGCATAAGGCTAGAAGAAAGGCGGTTGTCATGCCCGAGAAACCAGGGAGCCATCTAGATTATGACGATAGATGCGTCATAGAGGAAGGCATCGAGGCGGGCCTCGGCGCGTCGGGGATCGCCAGGCGCTTGGAGGTGAGCCCATCTACCGTGACCCGGGAGGTGAAGGCCAACCGCTACGGGCGTCCCTGCAAGTCCAGATCCGTGAGACCGGCGCGCAAATGCGCGAACTTCACCGAATGCAGGCATTCCAGGGACGTGTGCCGCGATTGCCTCCAAGGCGGGCGCCGGAGATCGTGCAAGCTGTGCAAGCTGGCGGTCTGCGCCGACCTCTGCCCGGACTTCTCGCCCCGTATCTGCGAGATGCTCGACCGCTGGCCGTACCTGTGCCGATGCGATAAGGGGAAGCGCGCCCGCTGCGACCTGCCCAAGTACTGCTATGACGCCCGCAAGGCCCAGGAAAGCTCCGATGAGCGCCTTGCGCACAGCAGGGCCGGCATATCCATCTCCGAAGACGAGCTCGCCTCCATGCTCGACGCCGTCATGCCGCTCATCAAAAACGGGCTCTCTCCCGAGGCGATATGGCTGGGCCTCGAGGAGAAGCCCCCTGTGAGCGTGAGGACCTTCTACTCCTGGATGGAGGCGGGGATAGTCGACGTCCCGGCGATCTGCTTGCCCCGCAAGGTCCGCTGCCGGCCCCGCAAGAAGCGCGGTGCCCAGGATAGGGCACCGTCTTCGAAGGGCGCGAGTACAAGGACTTCTGCGCCTTGCCTTTGGAAGAGCAGGCGCAGGCGTGTTTTTGATAGCTTATTTTTTGGGGAAATCACGGGATATAAGTTTCGGGTTTCACGCCAGAAGTTTCACGTAGGGCAAAAGCGCCGACCATCTTCCGAGCCAGGCCTATCCTAGTCATTGCTTCGGTAATTTGACTAAGGAGGCCGGAAAGGAAAATGATCGGCATGTCAACCATTCTATCAATCAGGCAACGGCTTGATGCCGGCGACAGCGTCGCCCAGGTCGCCAGGGACGAGGGGGTGTCGGAGCCGACCGTGCGCAAGTACCGCGACATGGACGACTTCTCCCCCTCTTTGAAGGCCGGGAGGAAGCGGGCGTCCAAGCTCGACCCGTACAAACCGGTGATCGACTCGTGGCTCCTGCAGGATCGCAAGCGCCGCGCCAAGCAGCGCCATACGGCCAAGCGCGTCTACGACCGCCTCGTGGCGGAGTGCGGGTTCGACGGCGGCTACACCATCGTGCAGCAGTACGTGAAGGCCCGGAAGTCCGAGCTCAAGCGGGCGAAGGGCGAGTTCCTGCACCTCGAATGGGCTCCCGCGGAGGCCCAAGTCGACTTCGGCGTCTGCGATTTCAGGATTCTGGGAATCGTGCGCGAGGTGCACTACCTCGTCGTGACGTTCCCGTTCTCCAACGTCTCCTTGGCCCAATGCTTCCGGGGCGAGAACTCGGAATGCGTCTGCGAAGGGCTGAAGGCGGTCTTCGAGTTCTGCGGGGGCGTGCCGACGAGGCTCGTGTTCGACAACGCCACGGGCGTCGGCCGCCGCGTCGGCGAGGCGATCAGCACTGCCGACACCTTCGAGCGCTTCGCCGCGCACTACGGGTTCTCGTTCACGTTCTGCAATCCCCGCTCGGGCAACGAGAAGGGGGCGGTCGAGAACGCGATCGGCGCCGTGCGCCGCAACGTGTTCGTGCCGATGCCCGGGGTCGACAACCTGCGGGCGTACAACAAGCGCCTGCTCAACGCCTGCATGGGCCGCGCCGACAAGGACCACTACCTCAAAGGCGAGCCGGAGCGCCAGCTGTTCGAGGAGGACTGCGCCTCGATGCTCGAGCTGCCGGCGAGGCCGTTCAGGGTGGCCAAGGTCGGCAGCGCGAAGACCGACAAGTACGGCGACGTCTGCCTGGAGGGCGAGCATCGCTACCCGCTCGGCCCGGAGCATGCGTGCGAGCGGGTGGGCATGGAGCTGGGCGCGTTCTCCGTCGCGTTCCGCACGGCCGAGGGCGAGCCGATCGCCGAGTTCGATCGGGCTTACGGCGACGCGCCCACCAGGGCGAGCGATCCGCTTTCCCAGCTCGCCCTCCTTTGCCGCAAGCCGGGCGCCTGGCGCAACAGCGAGGTGCGCGCCGCGTTGCCGCCGGGCCTCGTGGCGTCGATCGACGCGATGGGCAAGTCCGACAGGCAGGCGTCGCTCAGGGTGCTGCGGGACGTGAGCGCCGGTTGCGGCTACGAGGCGACGGTCAGGGCGATGGAGGCGCTTGCCGGCAAGCCTGGGAGCATGAACGAGGCGGACGTCGCATTGGCCGCGTCGTGCGTCGCCAACGGGCAGGGGGCCATAGCCTACGATGACGAGCCGAGCCTGTCGGCCTACGATGCCGTGTTCGGAAGGGGCGCATGATGGACGCAGAGCAGCTAACCCGCGGGCAGCTGGAATCCGAGTTCTCGGCGCTGGCGCGCACGATGTACTTCAGCAAGTCGACCATCGCGTCTTTCGCCAAGGAGGCGACTCGCGGCCAGCTCGTCGCCGTGTGCGACCTGATCAGGGACGAGAACGCGACCCGGGAGGAGAACAAAAAGGCGAGGCTTCTGCGCCAAGCGAGGTTTCCGTCGCTGAAGTCGTTCTCGGACTTCGACTTCAGCGAGGTGTCCATGCCCGACGGCTACACGGTCGACGACATGAGGTCGCTTGACTTTATCGAATCCGCCCAGGACTTCGTGTTCTATGGCGGCTGCGGCCGGGAGAAGACCCATTTGTCGATCGCGCTGGGGATCCTGGCGACGGAGCGCGGCTACAAGGTGCGCTACTTCGAGACGTCGTCGCTGGTGCTGATGCTCAAGGCCGCGGTTGCCGACAACAGGCTGGAGGCGGCGCTCAAGGACGTCGCGAAGGCGGACCTGCTGATCGTCGACGAGTATGGCTACATACCGATCGACATCGAGGGCGCGAGGCTGCTCTACCAGGTCATGTCGGCGACGTACGAGGCCAGGAGCATGATCGTCACGACGAACATAGAGTTCGGGAAGTGGGGCACCGTGCTCGGGGACGCGCACCTCGCCACCGCGACCGTCGACAGGATCATGCATCACGGCCGCCTGGTCGAGTTCGGCGGACAGAGCAGAAGGTTCGAGGAGGCCCTCATGATGGGCAGGTCGGAAGGTTAGGGAGGAAGAGAAACGGCGCCTTTGCCTATGCCGTTGAACCCGAAAGAAATAACCCGTGAGTTCCTAAAAATTGCTCTTGTGAAAAACAGCGCAGGCGGTGGAGATGGACAGCGTGGAGGGCTTCGAGGCCAACACGGCCCGCATAC